>DATJTE010000135.1:0-3550 GCA_035503715.1 Rhizobiaceae bacterium
GACCGGGATCGGCATGTTCTTTTCGAGCTTGGAAGTCTGCGCGTTGAACGCCTTGCAGAATTCCATGATGTTCAGGCCGCGCTGACCGAGCGCGGGGCCGATCGGCGGCGACGGATTGGCCGCGCCGGCCGGCACCTGCAACTTAACGTAGCCGGTGATTTTCTTTGCCATACTCTCTCTCCATCATGAGCCGGACCATCCGGCTCTTTCCGGTTTCGTGGTGCAGCTTTTGGACGGTTGGCCACCGCCCTCACCTCCCACGAACACATGCATCGCAACCGCTTGCGCGGCGGCGATGTATTACAACTTTTCGACCTGACCGAACTCGAGTTCGACCGGGGTCGCACGTCCGAAGATCGACACCGCGACCTTCACACGCGAACGTGCATCGTCGACTTCTTCCACCACGCCGTTGAACGAGGCGAACGGACCGTCCGACACACGCACCTGCTCGCCGACCTCGAAGGAGACCGACGGCTTCGGACGCTCGATGCCTTCCTGCACTTGCTGCAGGATGCGCTCGGCTTCCGAATCCGAAATCGGCATCGGCTTGTTGTCCGCGCCGAGAAAACCAGTGACCTTCGGCGTGTTCTTGATGAGATGGAAGACCTCGTCGGTGAGATCGACCTTCACCAGCACATAGCCGGGAAAAAACTTGCGCTCGGCATCGACCTTGCGGCCGCGGCGCACTTCCACGACCTTCTCGGTCGGCACGACGATCTGCTCGATCTCACCGGACAGGCCCTTCTGCTTGGCCTTGTTCTCGATGTCCTCGGCGACCTTCTTCTCGAAATTCGAATAGGCGTGGACGATGTACCACCGGGCAGTCATCTAGGGCGCTCTCCGTGGTCCGCTTATTGACGGCCAATGCCAAGAATGAGTTCGACGCCCAGCGCCATGAGCTGGTCGGCGGCGAAGAAGAAGATCGACGCGATGATCGCGAAAATAACCACCATGGCGACGGAGATCATCGTCTCGCGTCTGGACGGCCACGTAACCTTCGCCGTCTCCGACCTCACCTGCTGCAGGAAGGTGAAGGGGTTAGTCGTCTTTGACGCCATGTCGCCGCTCTGCTTTCAAGAACCCGTTTGATCGGGCTTTCTGGATGATCCCGCGCCTCAAAAGCTGGCCGGGAGTGTCTAAACCGGGGATTTTGCAGCGCGAATCACTGCTTTTCCCAAGCATTTCGGGCGCGTAAAGCCGGGTTCCCAGCTCCACGCACCGCGTGTCTGTCTCGTCTAAATAAAACCGATTCTTCTGCCGCGCAAGGCGAAAAACCCGCTTTATCGTCCAAACGCCAGCATCGGACCATCCAGTCGTCCGTTCCCGGCTATGGTCGCGTCATGCCCGAAAATCATGCTTCTGGCAAGCCGCTTGGTTATCTGGCAGGGGCAACAGGGCTCGAACCTGTGACCTGCGGTTTTGGAGACCGCCGCTCTACCAACTGAGCTATACCCCTAGCGCGGGCGTTGCTATTTCACAGGCCGGGCCAGAACTCAAGCGTTCTCTTGGCGGCACTGGCCTCGCGCGGATCGGCGGGTGGAACGCCAAACTTTGTCCCGGACGAGCGCGATTTTTCTTACGAAGCAGCCCCAGTCACGCGGCAGTTTTCAGGCCGCGCGGACTGCTTGCAAATCCCTGGCGAGGTGAATTCGTACGCCGAGCCGGAATCGGTGGTCAGACCTACCTTACGCATATAATCCTTCGGTAGATCTTCGCCGCTGCCGAATGTCATCCCGCGCATGCGCTTATACATTTCATCGTCCGTGCCCATCTCCCGCAGATACTGCTGGACCTCAGACTGGAAAGCTGTGTTGGCGAGCGATACGCGGGCATAGATATGAACGATCCTGCGCTTTCCGGCCGCCAGAACCAGTGAACAGGCGGCGACGCAGTCGCCTCCGTAAACATTGGTCGTTGTTCCGACCGCGCCGTTGAAATCCTGAGGACATGCAGCTTCTGCCAGTGGGCACGGCACGATTTTCGTCCGCGCGACCGCGACATCGAGCCCACGTTCCCGAATGAGGCGGCCGAGCGCCAAGGCGCCTCGAACGTCACCACCGCCCGAGTCGATCACGACGGGCAGCCGCCTTCCCGTCGTCGCTGACAGGATCCGCCGCAGTTCAGCAGCCGATCTCGGCCCTATCGTGCCCTGCGCGAAAACCCACTCCGGGCAATCCGGATGGCAGGCGGCGCCCGAAGCACGGACAATCTCGAAGCGCATCTCATCCGCATGAGCCGACATCGCTGCCTCGCGGAATGTCGGCACTGGTGCGCCGTCGCGGGCTGCTGCGGCAGACGCGATCTCCGCGAGAGACATACAATTGTCAGGCCTTGGCGCGGTCTTGCAGACATTCGTGCCGGCCAGGAGCTCGACCTGGTCGAGGCTGGTGATCAGCTTCATCTCGAGCATCTCATGCTGATCCAGCCGGAGAATCTCGGAGGCAGGCGTCTTGTTCATCAGCTCGATCACGTTCGTGCTGACGCCCATTTCATTCAGATACGCCTCGATCGTGCGGCGCAGCGACTTGTTCATCTTCGTCGTGGTGTAGGAGCCGGCGTCCTTGCGACTGACGATCTTCTTCTTGACGACTTTCTTGCCTTTCACGACTGTCGTTGTCGTCCGATACAAAACCTTCTCCCGCACCATTGTCGTCGTGACCTGGTGGACGCCAAGATGCGCCCACGACCCAACGACCCGGCGCGTCCCCGCGGCGACAATCATGGGGCACGCGGACCAGCAATAGGCGAACCCCGATGCAACAATGCCGCGGTACCCTCCTTCCGTTTCGGCTTTGCAGCCTTCCTGGCGCGGCGCACATGAGGTGAAGGTCGTATAGCCAACCGCGACGTCCAGCCCTCTGGCGCGGATCATCCGTCCCATTTCAAACGCGGCCTGAAGGCTGCCGCCCTTGGACTGCACAATCACCGGCAGCTTGCGTTTGCCGACCGTCTTCAGGAATTTCTTGAAGCGCGAGGCGGTGTCGGTCCGGATTTCGCCCTCCGCCCAGATCCATTCGGGACAATCGGGCCGGCACGACGCGGAATCGCCGCGAACGACTGCGAAGCGCATCGACGCATCCGGCGCAGGCGGCTTTTTCTTCTTGGCCGCCTCGGCCTGAGCCACGACTGCGAACAAAAGCAAGACGGCGACGAGCAGACGGCCTGCAACATCGACCAGAGTGGAGAACGAAGATTTGCCCAAGCAAGCCCCGCCGAACTTCAGGCGCTCAGTATCGATGAACAGATAAATTTTGCAACCCTGCGCTGATGAAGAAGACCGCGAATGCACCAACGCGATTAACTTGGCGGCCGGGCCTGGCCGGAGAGGAATTCCTGGTCAGCCGGCAAGCTAGCAAAAAGGGCAGCCCGAGGGCTGCCCTTTTCAATCTCAGTCTATGGCGCGCCGCTTAAGCGACGATGTTGGCGACGATGCCCGAGCCGACGGTGCGGCCGCCTTCGCGGATGGCGAAGCGCAGCTTCTCTTCCATGGCGATCGGCACGATCAGTTCCACATCGACCGACACGTTGTCGCCGGGCATCACCATCT
>DATJTE010000136.1:0-21278 GCA_035503715.1 Rhizobiaceae bacterium
CAGTCTGGACGTGGCGGCGACGACGGCGAACGGTGCGCCGATGAAACTGGTCGACCGGACCGAAGGCGACAGCCGGCGGATGGAAATGGAGTCGACCAACGCTGGCGCCGTGCTGCGCTTCCTCGACATCTACAAGCACATGGAAGGCGGCACGATGAAGTTCGCGCTGGCCGGGCCGCCCAACGGCACCATGCGCGGCCAGATCGACGCCGTGAACTTCACCATCGTCGACGAGCCGAAACTCGCCTCGATCGTGTCCAGTTCGCCGTCCGGCGACCAGCGCAGCCTCAACGAGGCGGTGCGGCGCGACATCGACACCAAGCGCGTGAATTTCGAGCGCGGCTATGCCTTGCTGGAGAAGGGCGACGGCTCGCTGGCGCTGGAGCGCGGCGTGCTGCGCGGCCCGCTGATCGGCACCACCTTCCAAGGCACCGTCTATGACAAGGACAGCAACATCGACATGACCGGCACCTTCATGCCGGCCTATGGCCTCAACCGCATCTTTGGCGAACTGCCCCTCGTCGGCATCATCCTCGGCAACGGCCGCGACCGCGGCCTGATCGGTGTGACCTACCGCCTGCACGGCAAATCGTCGGACCCCAATCTCCAGATAAACCCGCTGTCGATCATCGCGCCCGGAATCTTCCGGCAGATATTCGAGTTCCGGTGAGTGGACCTCTCAAACCCGGAGATCGCGTTGTCAGCGACGGCCTAACCGGCACAGTCGCGTGCAATATCGGCGCCGGCGAATACACCGCCGGCTTCACCAAAGAGCATTGGGACTATCTGCAGGTCGGTGTGCTGGTAGATACCGAAGAAGCAGGCCTGGTGCACTTCCCTGACGAAGACGATTTGCGGGCCGCTGACGACCTTTAGGCCGGTCGCACCAGCACGTGCTTCTTCTTGCCCATCGAGAGCTTTATGTGCTTCCCGGCGATAAGCTTTCCGTCGTCGATGATGAGTCTTTCGTTCGAAACGATCTCATCGTTGACGCGCACGGCGCCACCCTGCACCTGCCGGCGCGCGTCGCCGTTCGACGCCGCAAGACCTGCCTTCACGAGCAGCGTCAGCAGGCCGATCCCGGCGCTGAGCTCATCCTTGCCGACCTCGACGGTCGGCAGGTTCTCCGCCAGCGCGCCTTCCTCAAAGGTCTTGCGCGCGGTGTCCTCCGCCTGCTCGGCCGCCGCGCGGCCATGCAGCATCGCGGTGAGCTCGGTCGCCAGCTTCTTCTTGGCATCGTTGATCTCGGCGCCGCCCAGCGCCTCGAGCCGCTTCACATCGTCCATCGGCAGCGTCGTGTAGAGTTTCAGGAATCGCCCGACATCGGCATCCTCCGTGTTGCGCCAGTATTGCCAGAACTCGTAAGGGCTGAGCATCTCCGGATCGAGCCACACAGCGCCCGACGCTGTCTTGCCCATCTTGGCGCCGGACGACGTGGTGAGCAGCGGCGTGGTCAGCGCGAAAAGCTGCTTCGTGCCGAGGCGATGGCCGAGGTCGATGCCGCTGACGATATTGCCCCACTGATCCGAGCCGCCCATCTGCAGGCGGCAGTTGAAGCGCTTCGCCAGCTCGACGAAGTCGTATGCCTGCAGGATCATGTAGTTGAATTCGAGGAACGACAGGGACTGCTCGCGGTCGAGCCTCAGCTTCACGGAGTCGAAGGCGAGCATCCGGTTGACGGAGAAATGCCGGCCGACATCGCGCAGGAAATTGACGTAGTTGATCTCCATCAGCCAGTCGGCATTGTTGACCATCACCGCGTCGCGCGGGCCGTCGCCGAAATTCAGGTAGTTGGCGAAATTCCTGCGGATGCCGGCGAGGTTTGCATCGATGTCGGCCGGCGTCAGCAGCTTGCGCGCCTCGTCCTTGAACGAGGGATCGCCGATCATCGAGGTGCCGCCGCCCATCAGCGCGATCGGCCGGTGCCCGGTCTTCTGCATCCAGTGCAGCATCATGATCTGGATCAGCGATCCCGCATGCAGGCTCTTCGCCGTCGCGTCGAAGCCGATATAGGCGGTCACCGTTTCCGTCGCGAAAAGCTTGTCGAGGCCGGTGTCATCCGAGGTCTGGTGGATGAAGCCGCGCTCGGCCATGGTGCGCAGGAAATCGGACTTGAAGGCGGACATAATCTGGTCTTTCGGCTTGATTTCGGGGCCTTGGCGTCAAGGCCCGCGCGCCTTTAACACCCGGACCGGCAAAACGACAAGGATGGCCGGCACTTCAAGGCCCTGTGAACTTCACCGAACCTTCATCGAAGCGTTACGGTCGAGACATGCTGCGCTCCTAGCAGGGAAGGGTTCGTTCCTCTCAAAAATGGACCGCCCCATGCGCTATCGTCTCTTCTCCACCGTTGCCGCGCTCGCCCTCGTCGCCAGCGGAGCTACCGCCCAGGAAACCGAGTTTCCGGCAAAACTCACCGGTCACGCCATTCTGCCGGCGAACACCATCATCAAGGCACCGGAGAACGCGCCGGAATACCTGCAGACATCTGGCAAGTTTTCCACGCCCGACCGCAAGCGCGCCACCGCGCTCGGCAGCGTCCCGGGCACGGATGGCGTGCGCCCGACAGGGCTGTCGCTTCCCTTCGAAGGCCAGCCGGTGCAGGGTTTCTCCGGCATCAAGGCCGTGGGTGACGGCACCTACTGGTCGCTCTCCGACAATGGCTTCGGCAACAAGCTGAACTCGACCGATGCGGCGCTGATGCTCCATCACATCAGGTTCGACTGGGAGGCCGGTACTGTCGATCGCATGCAGACGCTGTTCCTGACCGACCCGGATAGCAAGGCGCCGTTCCCGATCGTCATGGAAGGCAGCGACAACCGCTTCCTGACTGGCGCGGACTTCGACGTCGAATCGATCCAGCCCGTCGCCGACGGTTTCTGGGTCGGCGACGAATTCGGCCCGTTTCTCCTGAAGTTCGACCAGACGGGCAGACTGACGGATGTCGTCGACACTATGGTCGATGGCAAGCCGGTTAAGTCGCCCGACCATCCAACGCTGACGCTGCAGGCCAACCCGACGCTGCCGATGCCGGCTTTCAATGTAAAACGCTCCGGCGGCTACGAGGGTCTCGCTCAATCGAAGGACGGCACAAAACTCTACGCTATGCTCGAAGGCGCGCTCTTCAAGGAAGACGGCTCGATGGAGCACTCGGCCGAGCAGAAGCCCGGCGATCGCTCGCTGCGCGTCATCGAGTTCGATCTCGCCAAGAAAGAATGGACGGGCCGCACTTGGCTCTATCCGCTTTCAGCGGGCGGCGACGCGATCGGCGACTTCAACATGATCGACGCCACGACGGCGCTGGTCATCGAGCGCGACCAGGGTGCGGGCACGGTCGACAAGGCCTGCGCCGATCCGAAGAGCCCGACGCCGGATTGCTTCGCCAACCCGGCGAAGTTCAAGCGCATCTACAAGATCGAGATGACCGACGCGAATGCCGGCGCTGCCGTCCGCAAGGTCGGCTTCATCGATCTTATGAACGTCAAGGATCCCGACAACAAGAAACGCCAGGGCGGCGGCGACGGCTTCTATGACATGCCGTTCAACACCATCGAAAATGTCGACATCGTCGATGAGACCCACATTGTCGTGGGTGACGATAACAACCTGCCATTCTCGGCCGGACGGGCGCTCGACAAGGCGGACGACAATGAGTTCGTCATGCTCGAGGTTGGCGAGTTTTTGCGCGCGAAATAGGCGGTTGCGCCGACAAAAAATGGCCCGGCATTGCCGGGCCATTTTCATTCATGCGTTCCGATTTCTGCTCACCGGTATGGCGAGTTGCAGTATCTGCGGCCGCCATAATAGGGCTGGTACGTGTCGGAGCCCGGATCGTAGGACCGGTACCGGCCCAGGCACCAGCGCACATGTGCGCTGCCGCTCGAGCGATAGAGGCGGCGCGGCTCGTAATACACGCGCGGCCGGTAGTAGCGGCGCGGCGGCGCGTAATAGTACGGGTCGTCGTAATAGTAGCGCGGCCGCGAACTGGCGATGATGCCGCCAATGATCGCGCCGGCGGCCAGGCCGCCAATGATAGCGCCGGTGTGGTTGCGGCCATGCCGGCGGCGGTGCCTGACTTCGGTCACAGGCAGGCCGGCGTTGGTTGTTGCGACATCCGGCGTGACCCGCATCGGAGCGGCTATTGCCGGGGCGGAAACGACGGCGAACGCTTCAAGCGCGAAGACCGCCGCACAGAGGAGGGAGAGGTGCTTTTTCATGCCGTCCACCTTCAGTGTGTTGCAAAAGACGACGGGCCGAAGGAACTCGATTCGGCTTTGAGCCAAAACTGAAATGGCCGGGGGAACACTTTGGTTCCACCACGGCAAAAATGTGACTGTTAACGATCGGAGTCGGATCGGCGCGATTATGTGATCAGGAGCCGTCGAGGCCGCCATACTGACGGACCAGCTTTGCCATGTCGGAAGCGGTCGCTTCCAGCCCGTCCGCCACGCCGGCGCGATCGGCAATAGGCCGGTTCTGGCTGACCTTCCACTTGCCGGAAATGTCCGTGATATCGAGCTCGATGCCGACGATGCCTTTGATCTGCGCCTCGATGAAGGGCGCGGGCGCGTCCGACACCTGCCAGGGTGCTGTGCGACCGGCTTCGTGGGTGGATGTCAGCTCGGCAATCTGGCCGGCAAGCCAGTTTTTGTCGTCGATCACCCGTGCCTGTCCGCGCGCCTGGACGATCACATAATTCCACGTCGGCACGACCTTGCCGGTCTCGCGCTTTGTCTCGTACCAGGATGGCGTCACATAGGTGTCGACGCCCTGGAAGACGACCAGCACCGGGCTGGTGGACTCAGCCAGCAACCGCACCTGTGGATTGGCCTTCGCCAGATGCGCACGCAACCTGCCGTTTGGCCCAATACCTGCGTCGAGCAGGAAGGGAACCGGGTCGGCGACCGGACCATCCGCACCGGCTGAGATCAGCAGCCCGAGCGGGTGCGCGCGGATCAGCGCATGCAGAACCTCGAGCCGCGTCTCCTTGTGATGCGGAGGCTCGTACATGCTGCCTATCTCAACCGCTTCGGCTTGGGATCGGCGAGCTCGCCTTTAAGCCGCCGATCGAGATAGGTGGAGCACTGGTCGAGCAGCTCGTCATGCTCCTTGCCGAAGAAGTGGTTGGCGCCGAGCATCGTCTTTTGCGTGATCGTGATGCCCTTCTGGGTGTGCAGCTTATCGACCAGCGTCTGCACATCCTTCGGCGGCGCGACCTTGTCGGCATCGCCGTGGATAATCAGGCCGGAGGACGGGCAGGGCGCGAGGAACGAGAAGTCGTAGATGTTCGGCTGCGGCGCGATCGAGATGAAGCCTTCGATTTCCGGCCGGCGCATCAGAAGCTGCATGCCGATCCACGCGCCGAACGAATAGCCGGCGACCCAGCAGCTCTTCGAATCGGGATGCAGCGACTGCACCCAGTCGAGCGCGGCCGCCGCATCCGACAGTTCGCCCGACCCATGGTCGAACTCGCCCTGGCTGCGGCCGATGCCGCGGAAATTGAAGCGCAACGTCGTGAAGTTGCGCTTCTGGAACATGTAGAACAGGTCGTAGACGATCTTGTTGTTCATCGTACCGCCGAACTGCGGGTGCGGGTGCAACACGATGGCGATCGGCGCGTTCTTTTCCTTCGAGGGCTGGTAGCGGCCTTCAAGGCGGCCTGCGGGACCGGCGAAAATAACCTCGGGCATTCAGAACTCCACGATCCGCCTCTTTGGGCAAAAGCCCGGACTTCGGCCTTGACGGGACCAAAACCGCTGCTAGAAGCTAGTTTAGAATTGTTCAAAACTGGAAAGCCCGCTATTCGGGCTGCCGGTTTTTGGGCAAGGCGGGTAAATAGGATAGCTGACCTTGAAAATTCAAGGAAAAAGCGCCTATCCGAAAAGATGCCGAAAGCTCGAGGTTTTCTACCGGAATGACCGGTCAGCGTGCCTATCTCGACTACAACGCCAGCGCCCCGCTTCTGCCTGAAGCGCGCGCGGCGATGCTGGCTGCGCTCGAAACAGACGCGAACCCGTCCTCCGTCCATGCCGAGGGCAGGGCGGCGCGCAAGCTGGTCGAGGATGCGCGCCGCGAGGTCGCCGCGCTGGTCAATGGCAAGCCGGAGCATGTGGTTTTCAGCTCAGGCGCTACCGAAGCCGCTTCGATGCTGCTGACGCCAGACTGGCAGATGGGCCGCGGCAAGGTGCGCATGGCGCGGCTTTATGTGAGCGCGGCCGACCATCCCTGCCTGCTGAACGGCGGGCGCTTCCCGAAGGACCGCGTCGAGACTTTTAGCGTCGACAATGAGGGCATTGCCGATCTTGCGGCACTTGAGGCGGCGCTGGCGCGCCACGATCGCGCCGAGGGGCTGCCGCTGGTCGCGATCCATCTCGCCAATAACGAATCCGGCGTTATCCAGCCGATCGACCGCATTGCAGCAATTGTGAAAGCCTCTGGTGGCGTTCTGGTGGTAGACGCCGTGCAGGCGGCTGGCCGCATTCCGACAGATATTACAGCTTCTTGCGGAGATTATCTCATCTTGTCCTCGCACAAGATCGGCGGGCCGAAGGGCGCAGGCGCGATCGTCGCTTTGTCCGATCTAATGATGCCGGCGCCGCTCGTCACCGGCGGCGGGCAGGAAAAGGGCCATCGTGCCGGCACGGAAAATCTCGCCGCCATCGCAGGTTTCGGCGCGGCCGCGAAGGTCGCAAAGGCCGGGCTTGCCGAGATGGACAGGGTTCTCGCGCTCCGTAGCGTCCTCGAAGACATCGTGCGGTCGCTGGCGCCTGACGCAGAGATTTACGGCCGCGCGGTCCAGCGCCTGCCGAACACGCTGTTCTTTTCGGTGCCGGGCCTGAAGGCCGAAACGGCGCAGATCGCTTTCGACCTTGCGGGTGTCGCGCTGTCGGCGGGTTCCGCCTGCTCGTCCGGCAAGGTCGGGCCGAGCCATGTGTTGAAGGCCATGGGCCGCGGCGACAATGCGGGCGCGCTGCGCGTCTCGATTGGCCCGGCAACGAGACAGAGAGACACGGAGCGCTTTGCTCAAGCGCTTGGAAGCATACTGGCGCGCCGCGCCGGGAAGGCCGCCTGACGGCGGCAAATGGCGGGCCGAGGCCTGCCGAAAGAGTGCCGCTGGCAGGTGATTTCGGCCGCGGGACTCACTATATCGAGGCCACGCAGCCGAAGCGCCTGCTCCGGCGGTGCCATAGTTTGAGAAGCCGACAGCGTTCGGCAAAACGGCCGGGCCTTGAACCCGGCATGGACGGAGAACGCGAATGCCTGCTGTGCAGGAGACGATTGATACTGTCCGCAAGATGGATGTGGACCAGTACAAGTACGGTTTCGAGACCAGGATCGAGACCGACAAGGCGCCCAAGGGCCTCAACGAAGACATCATTCGCCTGATCTCGGCCAAGAAGAACGAGCCGGAGTGGATGCTGGAATGGCGTCTCGGCGCGTTCCGCCGCTGGCTCACCCTTGAGGAGCCGACCTGGGCGCGCGTCCACTATCCGAAGATCGACTTCCAGGACATTCACTACTACGCCGCGCCGAAGAACCAGTCCGGCCCGAAGTCGCTCGACGAAGTCGATCCTGAGATCCTCAAGGTCTACGAGAAGCTCGGCATCCCGCTGAAGGAGCAGGAGATACTGGCCGGTGTGAAGAAGGCTGGATCGAAAAAGTCGGTGAAGGGCGCCAAGGCGGCTGCCGAAGCAGGCCTCGAGGAAGCCAATGACAATGTTTACGCGTCGGGCCGCGTGGCAGTGGACGCGGTGTTCGACTCCATCTCCGTCGTCACCACCTTCAAGGAAGAGCTGAAGAAGGCCGGCGTCCTCTTCATGTCGATCTCGGAAGCCATCCGCGAGCACCCGGAGCTGGTAAAGAAATATCTCGGCTCGGTCGTGCCCGTCACCGACAATTTCTACGCGACGCTGAACTCCGCGGTCTTCACCGACGGCTCATTCGTGTTCGTGCCGAAGGGCGTGCGCTGCCCGATGGAACTCTCCACCTATTTCCGCATCAACGAGCGCAACACCGGCCAGTTCGAACGCACGCTGATCATCGCGGAAGAGGGCGCTTACGTCTCCTACCTCGAGGGTTGCACCGCGCCGCAGCGCGACGAGAACCAGCTCCATGCCGCGGTCGTCGAGCTCATCGCGCTGGACGATGCCGAGATCAAATATTCGACCGTGCAGAACTGGTATCCGGGCGACGCCAAGGGCAAGGGTGGCGTCTACAATTTCGTCACCAAACGTGGCGACTGCCGCGGCGACCGTTCCAAGATTTCCTGGACGCAGGTCGAGACCGGCTCGGCCATCACCTGGAAATACCCGTCCTGCATCCTGCGCGGCGACGATAGCCAGGGCGAGTTCTATTCGATCGCCGTGTCGAACGGCTATCAGCAGGTCGACAGCGGCACCAAGATGCTGCACCTCGGCAAGAACACGAAGAGCCGCATCATCTCCAAGGGCATTGCCGCGGGCTTCAGCCAGAACACCTATCGTGGCCAGGTCTCGGCACATCGCAAGGCGACCAACGCGCGCAACTTCACCAATTGCGACTCCCTGCTGATCGGCAACAATTGCGGGGCGCACACCGTGCCCTACATCGAGGCGAAGAACTCGACCGCCCAGTTCGAACACGAAGCGACGACCTCGAAGATTTCCGAGGACCAGAAGTTCTACGTGATGCAGCGCGGCATTCCTGAAGAGGAAGCAATCGCGCTCATCGTCAACGGCTTCGTCAAGGAGGTCATCCAGGAACTGCCGATGGAGTTCGCCGTCGAGGCGCAGAAGCTGATCGGCATCTCGCTGGAAGGCAGCGTGGGCTAGCGATGAAGAGCCCATCCACGAAGCATCGCTACGTCTATCTCCGTGAAAGGACGGAGAGGTGGAACAATTGGCTGACCGCCATCGTGGATTGGCTTTGGACGCTTGTTTCGGCATTGCGCGCGCTCGGCCGCGCCGCGCTGGAGGGGTAAGGCGATGGATCCCGTAACGCTCGTCTTCTACGGTATCATCTGCGGCGCCCTGGCGCTGTTCTCGCCCGCTTTTCCGACGGCGATCTACCGCCTCGTGGCGGGCGTGGTCGTCGGTCTCGGCGCGGCGTCGCTGCTGCCTTTCATTCGCGCATCGTTTGGCATCTAGGAGGAGGAGTTGATGGCACGCGAACTGGCACCTGGCATCTATTTCGTCCGCTCGAACGGCGGCTCGGGCTCCTACCCTGTCACACCGGAGGGCTGGAAGATCACGCGCACCTTCATCATGGCGATGATCGCCACCGCGGTCGTCGCGGCATTCCTCGCCTTCGTCGCGCCCGTCTGGTTATGGGTCGCGGTCTTTGTCATCGGCTTCGGCGGTTCGGCCTGGTGGTTCATCATGACCGCCCGCAAACACACCGACTTCTCGATCACCTACAATGAATACGTGCGGGATCGCAGAACCTGATTGAAACGCCGCCGCGCCGGTGGGCGCGGCAGAGAGAAAACTGGAAAGAACAAATGCTCGAGATCAAGAACCTTCACGCCCGCATCGCCGAGGACGGCACCGAGATCATTCGCGGCTTGAACCTCACCGTGAAAAAGGGCGAGGTCGCAGCGATCATGGGGCCGAACGGCTCCGGCAAATCGACCCTGTCCTACATCCTCGCCGGCCGCGAGGATTATGAGGTCACCGAAGGCGACATCCTTTTCGACGGCCATTCGGTCCTCGAAATGGACCCGGCCGAGCGCGCTGCCGCCGGCATCTTCCTGGCGTTCCAGTACCCCGTCGAGATTCCGGGCGTCGCGACCATGGAGTTCCTGAAGGTCGCGATGAATGCGCAGCGCAAGGCGCGCGGCGAGCCGGAACTGAAGATTCCCGATCTTCTGAAGAAGGTGAAGGAAGCGGCCGGCTCGCTCAGCATGGATATGGGCATGCTGAAGCGTCCGCTGAACGTCGGCTTTTCCGGCGGCGAGAAGAAGCGCGCCGAGATCCTGCAGATGAAGCTTCTGGAGCCGCGGCTCTGCGTCCTTGATGAGACCGATTCCGGCCTCGACATCGACGCGCTGAAGATCGTCGCCGACGGCGTCAATTCGCTGCGTTCGCCCGATCGCGCGATCGTCGTCATTACCCACTATCAGCGGCTGCTCGATTACATCGTGCCGGACAGCGTCCACGTCCTTTTCCGCGGCCAGGTGGTGAAGTCCGGCGACAAGACGCTGGCCATGCAGCTTGAGGCCGAGGGTTATGCTGGCGTCGTCGGTGAGGCCGCCTAGGGTGAGCGTGATGAACATTCACAATACTGCCCCACAACTGACGCCCGCCGAAGCGGCTCTCGTCGAGTCGTTCGGCGAACGCCTGACCCAGCTTCCCGGCGACGCTGCCGTCATGGTGAAGCGCGACGAGGCGATCGAGCGCATCAAATCAGGCCTGCCGACGCGCCGCGTCGAGGCTTGGCATTACACGGATTTGCGGCGCCTGCTGACCAAGGTTCCCGCTTACGATCCGGCCGCCGCCGCGAAGAAGGTCGATGCGCTGATCGAGGGGTCGTCGGTCCTGACGCTGCTCAATGGCACGTCACCGAAGAAAGCACCGAAGATTGAGGGCGCGACAGTCACGCGCCTGACGGAAAAGCTGCTCGACGGCAGCTTTGCTCCCGCACTCGACCTGCAAGGCTCCGACGACGCCGTCGGCGCCTTCAACACGGCCTTCGTCGCCGACGGCTGGTTCCTCGATATCGCGAAGGATGCCACCTTCGAAGCGCCGATCGAGTTGCAGAACGTGCATGCCGGCGGTCAGACCCACAGCCGTCAGGCGGTGCGCATCGACAGCGGCGTGACCGTCACAATCGTCCAGCGCGAAACCGGCGTCGGCGAGGCGCTGGTCAGCTCCGTCACCAATCTTGTGATCGGCGACGGGTCGGATGTCACCTGGCTGATCGTTCAGGAACAACCCGACGCGGTGACGCATCTCGGCCAGTTCAACGCCTGGATCGGCAAGGACGCCAAGCTGACGCTCTTTGTCATGAACGCTGGCGGCAAGCTCGTGCGCCAGGAGATCCGCGTGAAGACGACGGGCGAAGGTGCCGACTTCAAGCTGCGCAGCATCAATCTGCTCGCCGGCGAGACCCATACCGACGTCACCATGGTGCTCGACCATGCCGTGCCGCACACGACGTCGACCGAGGTCGTGCGCAACGTCGTGACGGGCAAGGCGCATGGCGTCTTCCAGGGCCGCATCAACGTTCACCAGATCGCCCAGAAGACCGACGCGAAGATGGCCTGTAACACGCTGCTCCTGTCGGACGATGCCGATTTCTCGACCAAGCCGGAGCTCGAAATCTTCGCCGACGACGTGGCCTGCGGTCACGGCGCGACCGTCACCGAGATCGAGAAGACATATCTGTTCTATCTGATGAGCCGCGGCATCGACGAGAAGACGGCGCGCGGCCTCCTGGTGAAGGCGTTCGTTGCCGAGGTGATCGAGGAGCTGGACAACGAGAAGCTGGTCGACGCGCTCGAAGCAAAGCTCGGCGACTGGTTCGTCGCGCACGGGTGAACCGATGAACGCGCCCGCCAAGATCATGGAAGCGTATGATGTCGAGGCGATCCGCCGCGACTTCCCGATCCTTGCGCGCGAGGTTTACGGCAAGCCGCTCGTCTATCTCGACAATGGCGCGTCGGCGCAGAAGCCGAAGGCCGTGCTGGACGCTATCCAGCATGCCTATTCGCAGGAATACGCCAACGTTCACCGCGGCCTGCATTTCCTGTCCAATGCCGCAACCGACGCCTATGAGAAGGCGCGCGAGAGCGTCCGCCGCTTCCTGAACGCGCCGTCGGCCGAGCAGATCGTCTTCACCTCCAACACCACCGCCGCGATCAACACGGTCGCATACGGCTGGGGTATGCCGAATATCGGCGAGGGCGACGAGATCGTCATCTCGATCATGGAGCATCACTCCAACATCGTGCCCTGGCATTTCATCCGCGAGCGGCAGGGCGCCAAATTGGTCTGGGCGCCGGTCGATGACCTTGGCGGCTTCCATCTCGACGACTTCGAGAAATGTCTGACCGATCGCACGAAGCTGGTCGCCATCACGCATATGTCGAATGCGCTGGGCACCGTCACGCCGATCAAGGAGATCTGCCGCATCGCGCATGCGCGCGGCATCCCCGTGCTCGTCGATGGCAGCCAGGCGGCCGTGCATATGCCGGTCGACGTGCAGGATCTTGATTGTGATTGGTATGTCTTCACCGGCCATAAGGTTTACGGCCCGTCCGGCATCGGTGTGCTTTACGGCAAGCGTGAGCGGCTGGAGGCGATGCGTCCCTTCATGGGCGGCGGCGAAATGATCGTCGAGGTTACGGAAGACGTCGTCACCTACAACGAGCCGCCGCACCGTTTCGAAGCGGGCACGCCGCCGATTGTCCAGGCGATCGGACTGGGGGCTGCACTCGACTATATGGATTCCGTCGGCCGCGATCGCATCGCCGCGCATGAGGCCGACCTGAAGACCTATGCCCATGAGCGGCTGCGCGCCATCAACTCGCTGCGCATCTTTGGCGATGCGCCCGACAAGGGCGCGATCGTCTCGTTCGAGTTGCAGGGCATCCACGCGCACGACGTGTCGATGGTGATCGACCGCGCCGGCGTCGCGGTCCGCGCCGGCACCCACTGCGCCCAGCCGCTGTTGAAACGGTTCGGCGTCACCTCCACATGCAGGGCGTCGTTCGGCATGTATAATACGCGCGCCGAGGTGGATGTTTTGGCCGAGGCGCTGGAGAAGGCGCGAAAGTTCTTCGCGTGACGATGATGGACGATCAGACCACGGCCCCCGAAACCGCCGCCGCCAACGAGCCGGCAAAGACCTTCTCGGCCTCCGCGATTCCGCAGGAAGAGCTGGCGCGCATGACCGACGACATCGTCGCCGCGCTGAAGACAGTCTACGATCCGGAAATCCCGGCCGACATCTATGAGCTTGGCCTCGTCTATCGGATCGACATCGAGGACGACCGCGCGGTGAAGATCGACATGACGCTGACCGCGCCCGGCTGCCCGGTGGCAGGCGAGATGCCCGGCTGGGTGGAGAACGCCGTCGGCGCGGTCGAAGGTGTGTCGCGCGTCGACGTCAACATGACCTTCGATCCGCCCTGGACGCCCGACCGCATGTCGGAAGAGGCGCAGGTCGCCATCGGCTGGTACTAACTAAGCTAAAAGAAGAGCGGCGAGGCAAAGCCTCACCGCTCGTTCGGTCAAATCGACTAGGTCCGCTTAGTCGATGACCTGGATCACACGCCGGGTGCCCGGCTCCACGATCACGGTGCCGCGATCGGTGTAGACATACTCATACTGGGTCTCGACTTCGGGCACTTCGAGCCGGCGGACTTCGACCGTATCCGGCAACACCGAGCCGACCTTGAGGTCGAAATCGATCAGCGGGGTCGGGTCGACCTTCTCGCGGACGATGTATTCCCTGACCACCGTCTGCTGCTCGGGCGTGATGACGACCGTCTGGGCGAGCGCCGTTCCGGCGAACGCGGTTGCAGCGACAAGGGCGAGAGCGGGGGCAAGCTTGCGCATTGGAAAATCTCCGTGTTTGGTCCGTGAATAGACGTCCCTCGCGGATAAAACTGCTCAACCACGGCATGGTTCCGCACCTTTCTGGGGTTGCGAACTTGCCGAATCTTCACCATTTTAGGGGCGTAATGGCACTCTGCGGGCCTTGAACCCGTGGGAAGTGGAGTTTGCAATGGGTTTTGCCGTCATCAGCATCACCGATCAGGCCGCTCAGCGGGTGCGCGAGATCGTCTCGTCGCGCGACGGTGCCAGGGGTGTGCGCCTCGGCATCAAGAAAGGCGGCTGCGCCGGCATGGAGTATACGGTCGATCTGGTGACCGAACCCAAGCCCGGCGACGATCATGTCGAGCGCGACGGCGCGCATGTCTATGTGGCGCCCGAGGCGGCTCTCTTCCTGTTTGGCACCGAGATGGATGTCGAAGTCACCACGCTGCGCACCGGCTTCACCTTCAGGAACCCGAACCAGAGTTCGGCCTGCGGCTGCGGCGAGAGCGTTGAGCTGAAGCCCGCCGACCTGAAGAAGCTCGCCGAGGCCCGCGCCGCGGCGGCCTGATATCGCTGCATCTTTTCGTCGGCCGGCGCGTTGATAGGCTCCAACTCGAGGAGCGTATCATGGCCGACAGATCCAAAATTCGCGAACATTCCGAAGTGATCAGCGCCGACGGCCTGCATGTCGGCACCGTTGATCGCGTCGAGGGTGATCGCATCAAGCTGACGAAGAAGGACAGCGGGGAGGGCCATCATAGAGGCCACCACCACTACATCCCGCTCGAACTCGTCGCTTCAGTGGACGACAATCGCGTCCGGCTCTCCGCCAATGCCGACGTCGCCATTTCCTTCGAGGAAGAAGAAGGCGGACAGTCGGCCGCCTGACATCCCAAAAAGGAGCTCCGCATATGCGGAGCTCCTTTTGCCTAGTCGACCCAGAGCTTGTGCTTCCGGTGCCAGTCCTCGATGGACTGGCTCGGATAGTGCTGGAATTTCTTGTCGCCCTTCTGGATATTTGGAACCACCCAGTTCGCCTTGTATTTGATGAGCACATGCGTCCTGGACGGAGGTTTCGGCAGGTCGGTGTCGATGGCCGAGGCGAAGGGGTGCACCAGCTCCGGCCAGTTCGGATCGTAGAGCCACAGCGCCGAGCCGCATTTCTTGCAGAAGCGCCGCTCGCCGGACGAGATCTCGCACACGGGATGTTCGTCGTCCTTGATCTCGGCGCGGTAGAGCCCGAGGTGGCGCTTGCCCTTCACCTTCAGCGTATCGGCGATGCCGGACAGGTTGATCGCGTATCCGCCGCCGCCCTGCTGCTTGCGGCAGATCGAGCAGTAGCAGAGCTGGTAGGGTGCCGGCGCATTGCTCTCAACGCTGAACGTCACCGCGCCGCAACGGCAGGAGCCGTCAAGATGTTTTGGCATCGCCGCTCGTCTCCTCTTGCGCTTCGCACCCAAACGATTGAGCCTCGCTCCGGTTTCCGGCGACCGTGAGGAGCGACATGGACGACGACGCGATCCGCGACATCTTTGCCGGCCTTGGGCCGGTGACGATCAAGAAGATGTTCGGCGGCAAGGGCATCTATCACGACGGCATGATCGTCGGCCTGGAGGTCGATGGCGAGGTGCTGCTCAAGGCCGACAAGGAAAGCGCGCCCGACTTCGAGGCCGCCGGCTCGATGCAATGGGTCTATGAGGGCAAGAACAAGCCGGTCGCGATGCCCTACTGGTCGATCCCCGACGCGGCGATCGACGACCCGGACGAATTGAAACGCTGGACGAAGATCGCGTTCGAAGCGGCGCGGCGCGCCGGGAATAAGGCCTAGACCTTGGCCACGACCTTCATGAAGGCCGGCAAATCGTCGCCAAAACCGACGGTGCCGTCATCGTCGCGCTCGCGCTGGCGCCGGTTCATCTCGGCGCGGTCCGGCTTGCCGCCGCGATGCGCGTCACGACCGCCGTCGCGGGGGCCGTGATCGGGCTTGGGCTTGCGGCCTGCATTGTCCGACTTGATCGCCTGCTTGCGCTGACGCCGCTCGTCGACCGCTTCCGCCGCAACGACGACAGGCGCCGGCTGCGGCTCGATCGCCTCGACCGTCTCGGCCACCGTTTCACGTGGCGCGCGCTCGCGCTTTTCGCCGCGCGGTGCGCGATCCCGGCCGCGACCCTGACTGGCGCGCTCGCGGCCCTTGCCGCCGCGTTCCTTACCGCGCCGCGGACGCTCTTCCTCGGGGCTCTCCACGACGGTCGACAGGTCGCCGTCATGCCATTCGATGTCCTTGCCGATCAGCTTCTCGATCGCGTCGAGATATTTCCTGTCGTTGCGGGTCACGATGGTGAAGCTTTTGCCGGAACGCCCGGCGCGGCCTGTGCGGCCGATGCGGTGCACATAGTCTTCAGCATGGATCGGCACGTCATAATTGAACACATGGCTGACATCGGGAATGTCCAGCCCGCGCGCCGCGACGTCGGAGGCCACCAGCAGCTTCAGCTTGCCGTCACGGAAATTCGCCAGCATGGCCATACGCGCGCGCTGGTCCATGTCGCCATGCAGCGCGCCGGCATCCAGGTCGTACTTGATCAGCGAGCGGAACAGCTCCGACACCTCGACCTTCCTGTTACAGAAGATGATTGCGTTCTTGAGGCTGTCGCCTTCCGCGCGGATCAGTTCGCGCAGCGTCGCGCGCTTCTCCCACGGCTTGTTGCCGGATTTGACCAGCTTCTGCTCGATGCTTGTGGCGGTGCTTGCCGCCTTCGACACTTCGATGCGCACCGGGGCGTGCAGGAACTTTTCCGTCAGCTTGGTGATTTCGGGCGGCATCGTTGCCGAGAAAAACAGCGTCTGCCGGGTGAACGGGATCATCTCGCAGATGCGCTCGATGTCCGGGATGAAGCCCATGTCGAGCATGCGGTCGGCTTCGTCGATGACGAGGATCTCGACGCCGTTGAGCAGCAGCTTGCCGCGCTCGCGGTGATCGAGCAGGCGGCCGGGCGTCGCGATCAGCACGTCGGCGCCGCGCTCGAGCTTCTTGTCCTGCTCGTCGAACGACACGCCGCCGATCAGCAGCGCGATGTTGAGCTTGTGGTTCTTGCCGTATTTGATGAAGTTCTCTTCGACCTGCGCGGCGAGTTCGCGCGTCGGCTCGAGGATCAGCGTGCGCGGCATCCTGGCCCGCGCGCGGCCTTTCTCCAGCCGCGTGATCATCGGCAGCACGAAGGCTGCCGTCTTGCCGGTGCCGGTCTGGGCAATGCCCAGCACATCCTTGCCCTGCAGCGCGTGCGGAATGGCGCCGGCCTGGATCGGTGTCGGCACGGTATAGCCGGCGTCGGTGACGGCGGAGAGGACCTTGGGCGAAAGGCCCAAATCTGAAAACGAAATCGCTTCTTGAGCGGTGAGGTCTGATGACACTGTTTTGGTTTGCTTTTCTCTAGGGGCGGCCCAACCACCGCCGCGCGGCTTTTGAAGCCCGCTCATTGTGCGCCGCAATACGGACAAGCGGCGGTTTTGTCAACACAAATGCCCGGAGTTCCGGGCTTTTCCGGGTGTTAAACTTAATAACGCGCCACTAGGCTGAAAATTTCATCAGTAACGAAATTGTTCCGTCAGGATTCGTTCGTTCCACGAATGGCTGGGGTCGAACAGCAGCGTGGCGGTGGCGTCGGGCGATTCGCGCACTGTCACCGACACCACCGACTTGACCTCGGTGTGGTCGGCAACCGCGTTCACCGGCCGCTTTTCGCCCTCCAGCACCTCGAAGGT
Organism: Rhizobiaceae bacterium; assembly: GCA_035503715.1. Classification (GTDB taxonomy): domain Bacteria; phylum Pseudomonadota; class Alphaproteobacteria; order Rhizobiales; family Rhizobiaceae; genus OAS926. Next base: position 17,283 of record DATJTE010000136.1, read on the forward strand.
CACGCTCGCCGTGTTGGGTAGCAGCGCGCCGCGCCAGCGCCGCGGCCGGAACGGCGAAACCGGCGTCAGCGCCAGCAAGGGCGCATCGAGCGGCAGGATCGGCCCGTGCGCGGAGAGATTGTAGGCGGTGGAACCGGCGGGCGTAGCCACCATGATGCCGTCGCAGATCAGCTCGGCCAGCCGCACCTTGCCGTCGATGGTGATCTTCAGCTTGGCCGCCTGGTAGGACTGGCGGAACAGCGACACCTCGTTGATGGCGAGCGCCTTGGCCTTGCGGCCCTTGGCGGTCACCGTCTCCATCTCCAGCGGCCGGATCGTCTCGCCGGTGGCGCGCGCGATGCGCTCCGGCAGCTTCTCCTCGCGGTACTCGTTCATCAGGAAGCCGACCGTGCCGCGGTTCATGCCGTAGACACGCTTGCCGCTGCCCATCGTCTCGCGCAGCGTCTGAAGGAGAAAACCGTCGCCGCCGAGCGCCACGATCACGTCGGCGTCGGCCCGCGTCACGTCGCCATATTTTTTGGCGAGCGTTTTGGCGGCCGCGCGCGCATCCGGCGTGTCGGACGAGACGAAAGCAAAGGTTTCGGGTCGGCGTGCCATGATCTCGTCCAAGCGGGCGGTGGGGGCAGGGGGTATCACGCCCCGTGATGCCTGCAAAGCAGCGCTTTTGCGCTAACCCAGCCCGGACATTTGACTTTACTGAAACGCGGGATGTGGTAACCCGGCGCGCGAGTGCCCTTGTAGCTCAGCTGGTAGAGCAGCGGTTTTGTAAACCGAAGGTCGGCGGTTCGATCCCGTCCGGGGGCACCAGAATCTCCAATAGATTTCTTTGCAGAGAAATATCACGGAGCCAGTCCGTCCCTTGATTTTCAAAGGTTTTCAACGACTATTGGCCTATTCCCTTGAAAGGAGAACAAGTCGGTGGATAAGGCGACCGCAGCGATTATCAAGGAGCGATGTGGGATCGTAATGCCGATTTCGGCTATTGACGGGTGTTCCGCAGATCATCGGTCAGAAGTGAAGGAAATATTCAGCGAAGCTATCGAAGAAGCCGGCTTCGAACCGATGCTTGTCAGTGATGCAGATGAAAGTGGTATCATCCATAAGCGAATAATTCAAAACCTCTATGAGAACCCGATCATAGTTTGCGATGTTAGTGGAAGAAATCCGAATGTGATGTTTGAGTTGGGAATTCGTCTGGCGTTTGACAAGCCAACGATCATCGTCAAGGACGATGCGACCCCTTATAATTTTGATACGTCTGCCATTGAGCACATCGAGTATCCAAGGGATCTTCGCTTCGCTCGCATTGTCGACTTCAAGGAACGCCTATCAGACAAGATCAATAAGACCCATCAGGCGGCTCTGTCCGATAAGAATTTCACTACCTTTCTTAAGCACTTCGGTGAGTTTAAAGTTCCCAAATTGGACCGCAAGGAAGTGTCGGAGAGCGAATATATACTGGAGGAGCTTCGTGGTCTGAAAGGCCTGCTCGAACGCGGAGTGGTGACCGCGCAGATTGAACAGACCGGCGGCGGAAGCGCCAGTAGGCGAATTCGCAGTCGCGTTCCGCCACGTTTGAAGCCCGGTATGTTGGATTTTTGTCTCAGGAATGTCCCTGACGAGGTGGTGCAGTGGGCTAAGTCTGCGGCGCTAGCCTTTCCAGGTGTCGGTGCTGTGAAATTAGATCAGCGAAGTCAGGGACACGCTCATCTCCTTGTAAGTGGGCCCGAGACGACCGACTTGCGACAGCTCAGGGATACTATTGAAGAGCGGTTTACAAGTACGGGAGCATAGCCTCCCAACCGCCGGCCAGCGGTAAAGGCGTTGCAGTGTACAGGCGTTGGATTGCCGCTTCGGACAAAGGGGCGTGAAATTGTGCCAGTTTTCGCGTAGACCTCCACCCTCTCATCGCCTGTCCTCCGGCCCCTTCAAGAAACTCGCCGCCACCGAGAAGAAGATCGTGTAGACAAGGCTGAGCAGGATCTGGGCGATGACGAGGATTTTCGCCCACGGGTCGACCGCGTGGATATCGCCACAGCCGACGTTCGCGCCGATCACGACGCTGAAATAGATGGAGCGGCCGTGACGATCGCACCCCCTTTTGACATCGCGCCACTGAAGCGCGCCGCCGGTCAGAATCGCTAATATAAAAATCTCGAAAAAGGTTTTCTGATCCTGTAGGCATGCGGTGGGCAGAAGAATACAGCACTGCAATTTAGGGGCTCATCTTGCCGGTTATGATGAACATTCTTCGTGCGACTTACATGACGCGTCTTGCTCTTTTGATCGCGACCCTGGTTGTAGCCGCACCGGCTGCCGCTGAGACATCGGGCTGGCTGACTGATAACCAGTTTCGGAAATACAGCCGCGAGCAGAGCCGAGCAGGCAAGCTGATGACAAAACTGGATTGCAAGAACGGCTCGAACTACGACGACCCGCAAAATGGTGCAGTGCTTTTCCGCGCGACTTTCGTTCCCAACACCAAGAAATCGGAATGGCGATATATCTGGGGGGAACTCGGGGCGTACAAACGCAACACCGCGAAGCTAGGGGCCGGCTTCCGGCGCGCAAGCTACGCCTCATTCACAAGACAATCCGGTCTCTTCATTCAATGCTCGCTGTGGATCAAGTCGAACTAGCGACACTCAGTTGAGAAACGCGACCTCCCGTCTCGGCGTTGATCGCGACGCCTATCGAGCATGACGCCCCCGCAGCCCCACAGCGCGAGGCCTAGTCTGAGTAACCGAGCGTTTGACGGCAATGTTGAAAGGCATCGCCGTTCCTGCTGCTCGCCCCGCTGATCGAGTACGGGACCGAGAAGTCGCGATCCGGAGTCCAGTCGAATGCGTGGTCGTAGCCGCCGAGCGAATGCCCTAGGGCTTCGTGGGCGAGTGACCCTGCCAGTTCATAGATATCGAAGTCCGCGCTGGTCACGTCGTAGTATGCGCGATTGAAAAACACCGCAGGGTCCGGCGGCTGACGGTAGGCAATCGCCGCCGTGGGTGAATTGCACTTTTGGGATGCGGTGAGGCAGCGAAAGTAGAATGAAACCGGCACGGCTCCCGCAATCGATTGCAGATGAGCGGCAACCTCGTCAGGCGTCCGGCCATTGGTTTCTATGAGTTTGCGCCCCGCCATAAATTCGCGAAAGCAATCGGAGTTCTTGACGTTATTTGCGATCCACGCCGCTCGTTCAACGGCTGCGATTTCCTCGGACGTGGCTTCACTGTCCGCCGCAAACACCTCCAGCATTCCAGAATTCTTCTCCATGGCCGCGCATGGCGGAGCGAACACGAGAAGCGCAGCGATGAGGGCCTTCTTCAAGCTGATAATTCCCGGATTGAACTACCGCAGTTCCGTGACCTCACGAAACGTCCCGTCGAACTCAAACATGTGGGTCGTGTTGTCGCCCTCTTCGTTCAGGAGTCCACGCAACACAATGAGCGTGCTGTTGGCGCGGAAGTCGACGCGCTCGCCGTCGCCCTGATCGCAGCAGATCGTCCAGTCGAGAAACGCGACCTCTCCGGTCTCGGCGTTGATCGTGGCGCCCATCGAGCATGATGCGCCGCAGCCCCACAGCGCAAGGATGAACTTGCCCGCAAAGTTCACCGGACCTTTTGCGGCTTCGGTGATGCGCGTTTTGAATTCGCGCTTGTCGGCTGTGTCGAGGACCGGTTTGACAACCGGCCCCGAATAAACGTCGACCGGATATTTTTCGAACGGCGGATTGTCGGCGGCGAGGGCGGTCCACGCCACAAGAGTCAGTGCAACGGCTATAGCGTATCGGAGCATGCGCCCACTCACCTCCTCTCCTCCGGCCCTCTCAAAAAACTCGCCGCCACCGAGAAGAAGAAGATCGTGTAGACGAGGCTGAGGAGGATCTGCGCGATGACGAGGATCTTCGCCCACGGGTCGACCGGGTGGATGTCGCCATAGCCGACCGTGGCGCCCGTCACCACGCTGAAATAGATGGCGTCGATCGCTGAATTGATCGGT
>DATJTE010000137.1:0-67613 GCA_035503715.1 Rhizobiaceae bacterium
TCGTGGGGGCGAGGAGTAGCGCTTCGGCGAATGCACCAAGCTTGCGGCCAGCGCTCCTCTCCCCCGGGCAGGGGGAGAGGTGGCACGGCGAAGCCGTGACGGTGAGGGGTGCTTGGAGGTGTTTCGCCCGCAGGCAAAGCCGCTGCAAGCGAACCGGAGTGCGGTCGACGTGTCGCTAAGATTGCCCAGTCCGAAGGAGGAGTTACGCCGCCTTCGCCTGAATCCGCTCACGCGCGAAGCTGCGGCCGTCGCTGTCGAAAATGTGCAGGTCGGCCGGGCTTGCGGTGAGCTTCAGCACCTGGCCGCGCTCGATCTCCGCATTGCCCGGCAGCTTGGCAGTCAGCATCGCTTCCGGCCGGCCGATGTCGACATAGACAAGCTGCACTTCGCCCAGTTGCTCGATGTAGTCGATCGGGCCTTCGAAGAGATGCTCGCCGCCCGTCGCGATCGCCAGATCTTCCGGCCTGACGCCGAAGCTGATCGCCTTGCCCTGTGCGTCGGCGGGCGTCGCCACTGGCACGGTTGTCTTCTTGCCCGGCATATGGCTGACCACAGTGTGCGGCCCGGCCTGCTCGATCGTCGCCGGCAGGATATTCATCGACGGCGAGCCGATGAACTGCGCGACGAAGAGATTGCCCGGGTGCTTGTAGAGCTCCATCGGCGAGCCGACCTGTTCGATGCGGCCTTCCTTCAACACCACGATGCGGTCGGCGAGCGTCATCGCCTCGACCTGGTCGTGGGTGACGTAGATCATCGTCGTGTTGGGCATCGACTCCTTCAGCTTGGCGATCTCGATGCGGGTCGCGACGCGCAGCGCCGCATCGAGGTTCGACAGCGGCTCGTCGAACAGGAACACCTTCGGATTGCGCACGATGGCGCGGCCGATGGCGACGCGCTGGCGCTGGCCGCCGGACAGCGCCTTGGGCAGCCGGTCGAGATATTTGTTGAGCTGGAGGATGTCGGCGGCGTTCTTCACGCGGCGCTCGATCTCTTCCTTCTTCTCGCGCGCGATCTTCATGCCGAACGCCATGTTGTCGTAGACCGTCATGTGCGGATAGAGCGCGTAGCTCTGGAAGACCATGGCTATGCCGCGCTTCGATGGCGGCACGTCGTTGACCATCTCGCCGGCGATCGACAGCTCGCCACCGGTGATCTCCTCAAGGCCGGCGATCGAGCGCAGCAGCGTGGACTTGCCGCAACCCGACGGGCCGACGAAGACGATGAACTCGCCGGATTGAATCTCAAGGTCGATGCCGTGAAGGATTTTGAGATTGCCGTATGCCTTCTCGACACCCTTGAGCGATAGATCCGCCATGCTGTCCTCCCCTCTAAATTCAGGCCTTGCGGCCAAACCATGCGCTATAAGCGCCAAGCTGAACAGTCCCTTTGCCGGCTGCGCTCTCGAAGCCGTGGCCGGCGAGCGGCGACAGCGTCGCATCTTCGCCGAGGATCAGCTCCGCCGGAGCCGAGCCGAGATTGAAGGCACAGACGAATTGCTCATTGCCTTCGCGCCGGGTGAAGGCGACCACGTCGCCTTCCGTGTCGATGAATTCCATCTCGCCCTTCGACAGCGCCGGGTGGTTCTTCCGGAAAGCGAGGAAGCGCCGGTAGTGCTCGAGCAGCGAGTTCGCATCGCCTTGCTGCTTGTCCACTGCGAGCTTCAGATGCTCGGCGGGAACCGGCAGCCAAGGTTTGCCTTTGGAGAAGCCGCCGTTCGCGGCGCTGCCGTCCCACACCATCGGCGTGCGGCAGCCGTCGCGGCCCTTGAATTCGGGCCAGAAGCGGATGCCATACGGGTCCTGCAGCTCCTCGAACTTGAGCTCAGCTTCGCCCAGGCCCAGTTCCTCGCCCTGATAGAGGCAGACCGAACCGCGCATCGACATCAAGAGCGCCGAGATCACCTTGAGATAAGCGGTGCGATCCTTTTCGCCGGCGCCCCAGCGCGTCGCGTGGCGCATCACGTCGTGGTTGGAGAAGGCCCAGCACGACCAGCCGTCGGCGGCGGCGCTGGAGAATGTTTCCAGGATATCGCGCACGCGCTTGGCGTTCAGCTTGTCCGGTCCGAGGAAATCGAACGAGTAGCACATGTGGACGCGGTTGCCGCCGGACGTGTAGTCGGCAACGATCTGCAGGCCGCGCTGTGCGTCACCCACCTCGCCGACGGCGGCGGCGGCCGGATACTCGTCGAGCAGCGCGCGGAAGCGTTCGAGGAACGCGATGTTCTCGGGCCGGCTCTTGTCGTAGATGTGGTCCTGATGATTGTACGGGTTCACCGCCGGCGCGATGGAGTCGTTGCGTTGCGAGGCCGGCAGCGGCGGATTGTCCTTCAGCTCCTTCGAGTGGAAGTAGAAGTTTATCGTGTCGAGGCGGAAGCCATCGACGCCGCGGTCGAGCCAGAAGCGCACGGTGTCGAGCAGCGCATCCTGGACGTCGGCATTGTGGAAGTTCAGATCCGGCTGCTCGGCGAGGAAATTGTGCAGATAATATTGCTGGCGTCGCGTGTCCCACTGCCACGCCGAGCCGCCAAAGATCGACAGCCAGTTGGTCGGCGGCGTGCCGTCCGGTTTCGGATCGGCCCAGACGAACCAGTCGGCCTTCGGATTGGTGCGGCTCGAACGGCTCTCCTTGAACCATGGATGCTGATCGGAGGTGTGCGAGATCACCTGGTCGATCATCACCTTCAGCCCGAGGCGATGCGCCTCGGCGACGAGCGCGTCGAAATCGGCGAGCGTGCCGAACATCGGGTCGACGTCGCAATAGTCCGAGACGTCATACCCGAAATCGAGCATCGGCGATTTGAAGAACGGCGATATCCAGATGGCGTCCGCGCCGAGTTCGGCGATGTAGGGAAGCCGCTGGATGATGCCCTTAAGATCGCCGATGCCGTCGCCGTTCGAGTCCTGGTAGCTGCGCGGATAGATCTGATAGATCACCGCGCCACGCCACCAGTCGCGCTCGGCAGCACTCGCCGCCGCGACTGGTTGCTCCATCGCTCGTCTTGCAGTCATCGGCATGCTCTCAGCCACCCTTCACGGACCCGGCCAGCAGGCCGCGCACGAAGTAACGCTGCAGGGAGAAGAACACGATCAGCGGCACGATGATGGTGATAAAGGCCGACGTGGTCAAAATCTCCCAGTCGCCGCCCCGCGAACCAAGTAGCGCATTGAGCTTGCCGGTCAAGACGAGTTGGTCAGCACCCGAACCCAAAAAGACCATCGCCACCAGCAGGTCGTTCCAGACCCAGAGGAACTGGAAGATGGCGAAGGAGGCGAGCACGGGGAAGGAGAGCGGCAACACGATCTTGATGAAGATCTCGAAGTCGCTCGCGCCGTCGATGCGCGCCGATTCCATCAGCTCGCGCGGCAGGCCAGCCATGTAGCTGCGCAGGAGATAGATGGCGAAGGGCAGGCCGAAACCGGTATGCGCCAGCCAGATGCCGAGATAGGTCTTCGACGGCACGCCGAACAGATTGCCGACGCCGTTGTAGAGCTCAAGCAGCGGGATCAGCGCCATCTGCAGCGGCACGACCAGCAAGCCGATAACAGTCGCGATCAGCAGCGCGCGGCCGGGGAAGCGCATCCATGCAAGTGCGTACGCCGCGAAGGCGGCGATCATGATCGGAATGATCGTTGCCGGGACCGTCACGGTCAGCGAGTTCAGGAACGAGCGGCCGATGCCTTCGGAGAAGAGCACCGTCTCGTAGTTCTCCGTCGTGAAGCGCGGCGGCACAGTCGCCGCGAAATAGACGCGCCGGCCACGCTCATCCGTCTGCGCGACCGGGTAGCTCATCACGAAGCCGCCATCCTCGTTGATCTGCAGCGTCTCGCCGTCGCCGAGGTCGGCGGCAGAACCCGCAGGGAATTCCGTCGGCGCAACGGCGCGGGTGCCGAACGCGGTGATCTTGCGATTGCCCGGCGTCTCGAAGAGGCTGCCTTCGAGCACGAACTTGCCGCCCTTTTCGACCGCCGTGTTCGGCGCGGGCAGACGTGCGTTTTCCGTCTGCGTCGAGCTGAAGAATGAGTTCCACCAGCCCGACGCGATGATCTGGTCCTTGTCACGGAGCGAGGACACCAGAATGCCCAACGTCGGAATCGTCCAGATCGCGACGAAGAAGAGAACCGCGATGTGAACACCGAACCGGCCGAAGAAGGATTTGCCGGCGGAGCTGCCGCTTGCCTGTGCCATCTTAGCGCCCTCCCTCGCGGTTCGCCTGCCGGATGTTCCAGATCATGATCGGCAGAACGGCGATCATGATGATGATCGCAATCGTCGCGCCGCGGCCGAAGTCGCCACCGCCGCGGAACATCCAGTCAAACATCAGGTTCGCGAGAACCTGGCTGTTCCACTGGCCGTTGGTCATGGTGAGCACGATATCGAACACCTTCAGGACGAGGATGGTGATCGTCGTCCACACAACCGCAATCGTGCCCCAGATCTGCGGCACCATGATCTTCCAGAAAATCTGGAACGGGTTGGCGCCGTCGATGACGGCCGCTTCGATCGTTTCCTCGGGAATGCCGCGCAGCGCGGCGGAGAGGATCACCATGGCGAAGCCCGTCTGGATCCAGATCAGGATGACCATCAGGAAGAAATTGTTCCAGAAGGGCATGGAGATCCAGACCTGCGGATCGCCGCCGAAGAAGGTGACGATCGCGTTCAGGATGCCGATCTGCGTCTGGTCGGCGCCGCGATACTCGTAGACGAACTTCCAGATCACGCTGGCGCCGACGAAGGAGATGGCGAGCGGCAGGAAGATCAGGCTTTTCGCGATCGTGCCCCACCAGATCTTGTCCGTGAGCACTGCGATGATCAGTCCGAGAAATGTGCACGCTGCGGGCACGACGAGCAGCCAGAGCAGATTGTTGAAGATCGAGGCGCGGAACTCGCGGTCGCTGAACGCCCACTGATAATTGTTGAGGCCGACAAAATTGTCGCCCGCTCGATCCTGGAAGGAGAGCAGCAGCGTCTGTACGACGGGATAAATCAGATAGACAACAAGGATGATCAGCGCGGGACCGACGAACAGCCACGGGCGGATGATGCCCTGGCGCCGCAGATTATCCACCGCCGTACCGCCGGACACGCCGCGCGCGGGGAAGACGAGGTCGAGCGCCCTGTTCGCGCCCCAGAAATAGGCAACGCAGCCGCCGACGCCGATGATGATGACAAGAATGGCTGAAAGGATCTGAGACGCCATAGGTTCCTCCCCCTGATGCAGTCCCTGTTCCTGACGGCGCCCGGGCGAAATCAGCCTGTCAGCGCTGCGTCAGGGTTCGGATCCGGGCCGAAAGGCCCGGATCCGGTCTTGGAAGGATGTGCCCGGCTTTCCAGGCAGACGCGATTACTTGATCGCGTCCCAGCTCTTCTGGATGTCGCCAGCCACATCGGCCGCCGGCTTGCCGCCGACGAGGTCGATCATACCGGTCCAGAAGGCACCCGCGCCGATCTTGCCCGGCATCAGGTCCGAGCCGTCGAAGCGGAAGGTCGAAGCGTTGACGAGGATCTCGCCCTGCTTCTTGAGCTGCTCGTTGGCGTAGGCGTCCTGGTTGGCCGTCTTGAGAGCGGTCAGCAGGCCGGACTGCGCCATCCAGATTTCATGCGCGAGCGGCATTTCGAGGAACTTGATGAATTCGCGCGCCGCCTTGGAGTCCTTGGTGATCGCGACCAGCGTACCAGCGCCCAGCACCGGCTTGCCGAGATCAGGCTTGGCGCTCGAGGGCGGCAGATAGAAGAAATCCGCATCCTCGCCGAGCTTCGTGCCTTCCGGGAAGAAGGACGAGATGAACGACGCCTGGCGATGCATGTAGCACTTCGGCGGAATGCCGAAGAGGCCCTTCGGGCTGTCGCGGAAGTCGGTCGCCGCAACCGCGGCCTTGCCGCCGTCGACCATCTTGTCGTTGGTGGCGATGTCGGCGAAGATCTGCAGCGCGTTCACGACCGCCGGGTCGTTGAACGGAATCTCGTTGCGCGTCCACTTGTCGTAGACGTCTGGCGCCTGGGTGCGCAGCATGATGTCCTCGACCCAGTCGGTCGCCGGCCAGCCGGTCGCGCCGCCCGAGCCCAGACCAATGCACCACGGCACGCCACCGTCCTCGATGATCTGGTTGGAGAGTTCCATCATCTCTTCCCAGGTCTCCGGCACTTCATAACCGGCTTCCTCGAAATTCTCCGGCACGTACCAGACGAGCGACTTCAGGTCCGCCTTGTAAGGGAACGCGAAGAACTTGGGCGTGCCGTCCTTATCCTTGTAGGTGCCGAGATCGACCCAAGACTGGCCGGCGCCGTAGTTTTCCTTGACGAAGGTCGCATCGGCCTCTTCGAGCGGCACGAGCAGGCCCTTCGAGGCGAGGTCCTGAAGCAGGCCCGGCTGCGGCAGGATCGCGATGTTCGGCGGGCTGCCCGCCTGCGTGTCGATGACGATCTGCTGCTCGTAATTTTCCGACGAGGAATAGTTGATGGTGACGCCGGTCGCTTCGATGAAATAGTCGAGCACGGAGCGCACCAGCGCTTCGTCCTCGCCGCGCCACGGACCGAAGATCGACAGCGTCTCGCCCTTCAGATCGACCTTCTTCAGGTCTTCGAAATTCTGCCAGGTGAACTTGGCGTCCTGGCCCGGCGCGAACTTCAGTTCGGCTGACGCGGGCGCGCTCACGGCGAGCGCGGCAAGCGCAACGCCGAGCAACAAACTCTTTCTCATTGTATTTCCTCCCAATGGGTCACAAGGAACCAGGTCACAAATGAACCGGTCGGGACCTCCATCCCGGCCAGCCGGTACCGCCTCGGACTTTAAACCGGAATGCAAAGAGCACAACCGAATAAAAAGCAATCCAAAGCGCTTTGGCTGCACGCATTCACGCCATCGAATTGACCAAGAGTCAAGGGGGCTCAGCGATTAATCGATTGAAATCCGTTTAAAATGCCGCGCTGCAGCAGGGTTTTTGGCGGTGCGGTGACGTTTTGAGCTTCACCGCCGGGCTTTGAGTGCATATGGTCCGGGCCGCCTGGCCGGACCAGTTTCGAATGATTGGAACGGTTCAATTTTAAAGCGCTTTGAGACCTGGAGACAATGAACCTCAAGCAACTCTCGGATATGCTTTCACTGTCGCAGACGACAGTCAGCCGCGCTTTGAACGGCTATCCGGAGGTCAGCGAAGAGACGCGCCGGCGTGTCCAGGACGCCGCCAAGCGCCACGGCTACAGGCCGAACCCCAGCGCGCGAAGGCTGGCCACCGGCAAGGCCGGCATGATCGGCTACATCATGCCGACGGGGCAGAGCGTCGACATCGATCCGCATTTCATCGAATTCCTATCGGGGCTCGGCGACTATGCGCGCACGCACGAGCTCGACCTGGTGCTGTCGCCGACCACGATCGAGGACGAGGAAACGACATACAGGCGCGTCGTCGCCAACAAGCAGGTCGACGCAGTCTATGTCTCGTCACCAAAACGCGCCGACCGGCGCATCATTCTGCTCAATCAGCTTGGCCTGCCCTACATCGTGCATGGCCGCTCAGAGGGGCTCGATTTCGATTATCCGTTTCTCGACATCGACAATGAAGGTGCGTTCCACGACGCGGCACGCTTACTCATCCAACTCGGCCACAAGCGCATCGCGCTGATCAACGGCGAGAGCGACCAGACATTCGCGATCCACCGCGAGCGCGGAACGCGGCGGGCACTCGCCTCGAGCGGACTGGACCTGCCGCCGTCGCGCGTGCATTCGCTGGCGCTCACGGAAGAGAACGGCTACCGCGCCGCAAGCGCACTGCTCGAGCGGAAAGACAGGCCGACGGCGATCCTCTGTTCTTCGATGATGATGACGCTCGGCGTCGTGCGCGCAATGCGCGAACTCTCGTTGGACATGCCGGGCGACGTCTCGCTGATCTCGCATGACGACGTGTTCCATTATCTGAAGCCGGAAAGTTTTCCGGCGCCGCTCACCACGACGCGGTCTTCGATCCGAGCGGCCGGGCAGCGCATTGCCGAGCGGCTCGCGGCACGGCTGACGGGGCTAGAGAGCGGGGCGCGTGCTGAAGTATGGCCGGTGGATCTGGTGGTGAGAGGATCGATCGCGGGAGCGAAGGAGTAGCGCCGGCTTACTTGAGACCGGCAGCCGCCTTCGTATTGATCAACCCGAAGCCGAAATCGTCGTCGCGGCCTTTTGCGCCGAGGTCACCGGCGGTCTCGGCAAGCGCCGCCTCGATCCATTCGGCCGATCGTTCGGGATTTTCGTGCAGCAGATTGGCGATCGCGCCGCTGACGACGGCCGCGGCAAAGGACGTTCCCGTGACAAGATCCGAACCGCCGCCGACCGGTGCAATGACATTCACGCCGGGAGCGGCGACGTAGACATACGGTCCGCGATTGGCGCGCGGCATGATCGCATCGGTTTCGTCCGTCGCAGTGACGGCGATGACGCCGTCATAGGCCGCTGGATAACCGTAAGGCGCACCGGGGCCGTTGTTGCCTGCGGCGGCGACCAGGATCATCCCGCGCGCGCGGGCATTGCCGCAGGCCGCGTCGAGCAGTTCGTTCTCAGGCCCGACAAAGCTCATATTGATGATGCGGACGTCCTTGCTCGCCGCCCAGTCGAGCGCGTCGAGAATGACATCCATCGTCGAGCGGCCGCTTTCGAAAGCGCGCGCGTGAAAAACTTTCGAGCCCGGCGCCATGCCACGCAGTGCGCCGACGCCGGCGAGCAGACCCGTCACGGAGGTGCCGTGGTCGCGGTCGACGATCGGCGTGCCGGGCATCGCGTCATAAGCTTCGGCAACGACACCTGAGAGCGCTTCGTGCGTCTCGTCATAGGCGGTGTCGATCACCGCGACGGGAACGTTTTCGCCGGTGGCGCTGTTCGAGTCGAGCGCAATACGCTGGAAGGCGTAGTTCGCGATCGCGGCGGCCTGCTGCAGGGTGAAGACGTGGTTCGCCACGCGGTCGATCGTGCGCGGATCGGCGTCGAGCTGCGCGAGCACCGTGCCCACGGGTCGGCCGTCAGGAATGCCGAGACGCGCCACAGTGACACCAAGCAGGTTCGACAGACGCTGCGAGCGGACTTCCAGACCGAAATCCGCGGCGACTGCCTGCACGAGCGCGGCATCACCATCGATCGTCACCAGCACTTCATCGGGCACGAATTCGCCCGAGATCGCCTGTGACGGCGCGGCGAGCGGGCGAGTTGCACCGGCTGCACTGGCGACGACTGCAGGCGAAGCGCCGCCACCACCGGCCGACGCGCCATTCGATCCGCTGGACGGCACTTCCCCACCTGTCGTGCTGTCTGGTGATTGATCGCCGGTGTCGCCGCGCGGGTTGAACGGGAACAGATCGATGAGGATGTCGGGCAGGAAGACTGCGTTCGGCGAAACCGACGTTCCGCTGCCATCGCCGGCCATTTCCGGCGCGCAAGGCTGACCGGGCACTGCGGTCGACGGCACCTGCCCTTCCAGACACGCGACCGTGTCACCGCGTACGCGGCCGGCATCGCGTTCCGGTTCTCCCGGAGGTTCGGCGGCGAGACCGCGCGGCGCGGGACTTGGCGTCGGGACATTGGATTGCGCATTGGCGCCCGCGACGCCAAGCGCCAGGATCGATACGGCCGCAAAGAGCCGCAGAGTCACGCGCTGAAGATCACGACCCGCCATCGACCGGTTTCCTCCCGGGCGTCGCACTCTCGACAAAAGGCTGGGCGGCAATAAGGCCGAACAGCTTATCATAGTCGGCCACCGTCTCCACCGGCAGCGCGATGCGGAACACGCCACCTACCGTAGGGCCGCTGATGATCACCGCGCCGTTCGCGGCGAGGAAGGACGCGACGTCCGACATTTTTGCATCGGCCTTGAAGACGATCAGCGCGAACGGCGCCTTGGCGAGATCGTCTTCGGAGCCGGCGATCTCGATGCCGCCGGGGTCGCGGCCGCGATCGACAACGGCCTGGATCATCAGAAGCGCGATCGCCGCCGCAGCCGTCGCCCAGGCGAGACCAGCCGGCAATCCCATGACGCGGTTCCACATCGAGACGAACCACGGCTCGGTGCTCGTATCGCGCGCCGGTCCGGCTTCGCGCTCCAGCGCCCTGGTGAAACGGGAGAGCGCATCGGGCGGCGTGCGGATCGCCTCGTTGGATTCTGTTGCGCCGGAGAATTCCAGCTCGGCCTCGCCAAGTGCTGCCACGGCATCCGGATCGCTTTGCAGCCAATCCTCGACAGCTTTCAATTCGGCCCCGGTCAGCGTGCCGTTAAGGTAGAAGGGCAGCAGCGCCTCGAGCTCGTCGCGGCGGGACATTTTTTCGGTCTCGCTCATGGCCAGCCCCTGTCGTAGCCGGCGGCTTTCAAAGCCTCACCGAGTTTCTTGCGCGCGTAGAACATGCGCGTCTTCACCGTCGCGACCGGGATGGACAGAATTTCGCCGATCTCCGTCACCGACTGGCCCTGATAGTAGGCAAGGTCGATCACCGTGCGATGCTCGGCCGGCAGCGCGTCGATGAAGCCGCGCAATGCCGATGCCTTGTCATCCTTCATCGCCGTCACTTCCGGCGTGTCGGCAGAATCCTCGATCTCGGCCGCGCGCTCTTCGTCGAGCTCGGCCTCGCTTTTCTTGCGCAACAGCGACAGCGCCTTGAAGCGCGCAATGCCGAGCAGCCAGGTCGACACTTCGGACCGGCCCTCGAAGCGCGACGCCTGCCGCCACACCTCCAGGAAAACCTCGTTCGCTACATCGTCCGCCATCGTTTCCGATCCCGTCTGGCGCGCCACGAAGCGGTAGACCCGCGCATGGTGGCGCATGAACAGGAGCCGGATTGCGGCACGATCGCCGCGCGCGACCCGGGCGACCAGTTCACGGTCGGATTGCGAGTCTTGCGTGGTCATGAGGCTTCGAACCGCATGGCTCCTCAGCGCTTGGTCGCGGCGACGCGCAAAAAGGTTCAAATGAAAATCAACGGCCGTAAGAGGCTAGCGGATTGGCGGGAATGTTGCCAGACGGCGGGCTTGGCCAACGCGGCGTGAGCGCAGCCTAAACAATTCGCTGAATTCTGGTCGTCTCATTGCTCTTTTTGAGGGATTGCCATCGATCGACCCTCCAACCGAACTTAGGCTCAGTGAGCCCGGCATCCGCCGGCGACCGCAATGGGGCATTGGGGAGCAGATGGCCGATAGCGTACAGCCCGTCGCGGGCGAATTCCTCGTCAACACATCGACCGAGGGGCAGCAGTCAGGCGCTGTGGTGACCAGCCTCGCAGGCGGCGGGCTTGTAGTTGCATGGCTCGATCGTGGGTCCAGCGAAGACACGAATCCGGACCAGTATCTGCGCGCACAGGTGCTTTCGGCGGACGGTACCCCAGTAGGGTCAGAGTTTGTGGTCGCGACAAAAGCGAACGATATGTCAGCGCCGGCATCGATCACCCAACTTGCGGACGGCTCGATCTGCATCAGTTGGCCGGATGCGCAGACGGTCAAGGCTCAGATCTTCGCTACGTCCGGCGACCTTATCGGTGGTGAGCTCAATCTTGCGACCTCGCCCTTGGCGCAAGGATTCCTCCATGAATTGAAAGCGCTTCCAGGCGGCGGCTTCGTGCTCGCCTGGACCGGAACCGACGGCCCCAATCCGACGGTCGATTCCGTAATCAAGGCACAGCTATTCGATTCGTCGGGCGCGTCTGCTGGAGCGGAAATCACCGTCAGCGGGCCGACCGGCAACTACCCCAATTCCCCGAGCGTCGCGGTGTCGGAAGACGGGTCGTTCGTCGTCACGTGGGACGAGAGCATCGGGAGCAGCAATGGCGTGTCCCACCTCTCGTCCGACAGCGACGTCAAAGCGCGCCTGTTTGCCGCCAACGGCGCACCGTTGGCTGGCGAGTTCATGGTGAACGTCGATACGACAAACCACCAGAGCACGAACGCCGTCGCAGCGCTTGATGGAGGAGGCTTCGTCGTCACCTGGACCGACGAGAGTTCGGGCGACCGGAACATCAGTGCGCGAATCTATTCCGCGGATGGGGCACCCGCAGGCGACTCGTTCGTCGTCAATTCGATCACCGAGGAGACACAGCACCGTCCTGAAGTCGTCGGGCTTGAGGGCGGCGGATTTATTGTCACGTGGGAGGGCGGTGAAATCTGGGCGCGCGCTTTCGCGGCCGATGGCACCCCGCTGGGCGATGATTTCCAGGTCAATACGCAGACAGACAGCATCCAGCAGGGGCAGGAAATCGCGGTCGCCGGCGATGGGCGGTTTGTCATCACCTGGGCGGACCGTATCGGGGACGGGAGCAGTTCAGGCGTCAAGGCGCAGCTCTTTGCAATCGTCGGCGAGGTCACGAACGAGCTGCCATTCGAGGGAACGCCAACCGACCTGGATACGGAGATCAACGTCGGTGATGAAGCACTCGACCTTACGGGGAGCTACAACGTCAACGCCATGATTTATGAGGGATCGAGCGGCCCCGACCAGCTCGTCATGGCCGGAACCAATGATTTCCTGGTGTTGGATGACGGCATCGGCGATTCACCCATGTTGACCGAGATCGAGGAAATCCAGGCCGGTGACGGTAATGACGTCGTCGTGCTGCAGAGCGACCGGTTCGCCTATGGCGACGTGGTGATCGACGGCGGTGCCGGGGACGACTTCCTCGCCGCCGGCGACGGCGACGACACGCTCCTGGGTGACACCGGCAACGATACGCTGATCGGCGGCAGCGGAGGCGACGGGCTCGACGGCGGCACCGACAACGACCGGCTCGTCGGCGGTGAAGGCGACGACACGCTCGATGGGGGCGAAGGCGACGATACCGCTGTCTTCTCCGGCGCCCGCAATGACTACGCCGTGACCTGGGACGGCGAGGCATACACCGTCACCGATTTGCGCGGTGTCGCTGCAGCCACGTTCGCGGCCCGCTCCACCGGGCTGATGGCCCTGACGACACCCGTCCCGACCGGAACCGACACGGTTCGCAATGTTGAATGGTTCGTTTTCGGCGGTGTGACCTTTGCTGCGTCCGCGCTGCTCAACACGCCTCCGTCGATCATTTCGGATGGTGGCGGCGACGCCGCCGAAATCACCCTCGCCGAGAACACGAAGGTTGTCACGACCGTCAGCGCGCTCGACCCGGATGCCGGTCAGTCGCTGACCTATTCGATTTCCGGCGGAAGTGACGCCGGGCGCTTCGGCATCGATCCCATCACCGGCGAACTGAGCTTCCTCAGCGCTCCCGATTTCGAAACCCCGTCCGATGCCGACGCCGACAATGTCTACGAGGTCGAAGTCGGCGTATCCGATGGCCAGGCTTCAGACGTCCAGCTCCTCACCGTCACCATTGCTAACCAGACCGGCGTCACCATCATCGGAACGCTCAGGAACGATCTCATCAACGCGTCGAGCACTGTGCCAGGCAAGCCTTTACCCACAGGCGAGGAGGACACGATCCGGGGCGGCAACGGCAACGATACGATCGACGGTCTCGGCGGTAACGATACGCTCTTTGGCGACGACGGCAATGACACATTGAGAGGCGGAGATGGCAGCGACCATCTCGACGGCGGACGCGGGCGGGACCAACTCCACGGTGGCGCCGGTGATGACATCTACGCCCTTGGAAACGAGCGAGACGACGTCTTCGACGCCGCCGGCAACGACACGATCACCTCAACCGTCAGCCGGAACCTGATGTCCTATGGCGCGGTCGAACATCTCGTCCTGATGGGCAACGGCAATATTGACGGAACCGGAAACGGCAAAGCCAACACGATTACCGGCAATGGAGGCAAGAACGTCCTCGACGGAGCGGGCGGCGTCGATACACTGGCGGGTGGCGCCGGTAGCGACACCTATATCCTCGACGGCGGCTCTGACGCGGTGATCGACAGCGGCGGCGCCGACGACGCGATCACGTCGACAATCTCGCGCGACCTCGGCGATTATGCGGGGATCGAGCGTCTGATCCTGACAGGATCGATGCATGCCGACGGCACGGGCACCGACGGATCCAACGACATCTTTGGCAATGCGGGCCGCAACCTGTTGTCCGGAAAAGGCGGGCACGACCGGCTTTCTGGCGGGCGCGGCAACGACACACTGGTCGGCGGCGAAGGCAATGACCGGCTCGACGGCGAGCCTGACAGCGACATCCTCATCGGCGGAACCGGGCAGGACACAATGTCAGGTGGCTCAGGCGCCGACCGGTTTGTCTTCGAAGACGTCTCGGATTCGATACCGCTATCCGCCGATATCATCGCGGATTTCGCGGTCCGCTCCGGCGACCGCATCGACGTCTCGGCCCTTTATGCCGGCGCTCTCGCCTATCGCGGCACGGGCGGTTTTACGGGCGCGGGACAAGTTCGAGTCAGCGACGTGTCCGGGCCGGACGTCGTCGTCGAGGTCAATCTCGGCGGCTCGCTCGCGGCGGACTTCGCTGTCCGACTCAAGAATGTGTCCGCCAACAGCCTCTCGGCAGGCGATTTCATGCTTTAGATTACCAGAGCACAATCGACCGCTACTGCGCCGTCGGCTTCACCATGCCTTCGCCTTCATAGGCCGACTGGCCTGAGATCAGTGTGATCAGAACCTTGCCGGTCGCGATGTCGGTCGGTACGACCCTGGTGATGTCCTTGTCGAGCACGACGATGTCGGCCCGCTTGCCGACGGTCAGCGTGCCGGAATTCTCCTCATCGAAGGCGGCATAGGCGCCGTTCACCGTGTAGGCTTTCAGCATGTCCATCACATCGAGTTTGTGCTGTGGCGTCAGCACACGGCCTTCGGTATTGCCGATCTCCTGGCGCGTGACACCGGTCTGGATCGCCTCCAGAGGATTCATCGACGACACGCTCCAATCGCTGGCGCCGACAAGCGTCGCACCCGCTGACTTCAGCGCACCGAACGGGTAGAGCCATTCGGAGCGCTGCGGTCCGAGTTTCGGTTCGGTCAGGTCGACGATGTAGCTGTCCGGATAGGCCCACAGCGCCTGGATGTTGGCCAGCACGCCGAGCGATTTGAAGCGCGGCAGGTCGGTCTCGTTAATCAGCTCCAGATGCGTGATCTGGTGGCGGCTGTCGCGCGTGCCATTCGTCTTTTGCGCCGCCTCGTAAGCGTCGAGCGTGGCACGCACCGCACGGTCGCCGATTGCGTGCGAGTGGAGCTGCAGCCCCGCCTTGTCGGCGGCGGTCGCGATCTCGGCAAGCTGCTCGGGCGTGAAGAGCAAGTCACCTGAAGAATTCGAGCCGACATAGGCTTCGAGCAGGGCAGCGGTGCCGGTTTCGATGACGCCGTCGATGAAAAACTTCACGGCGTTCACCTGGAAGTGCGGCGTGCCATATTCGCCCGCCCATTCGAGCGCACGCATCACGCCAGCGGCGCCTTCTTTAGCCTCGATCTTCACTGCGCCCTTCACCCGCAGCTTCATCTTGCCGGCGGCGTCGGCGCGGCGATAGCCCTTCAGCATCCATTCCTCGATCGACGGGTCGATGAGAGCGGTCACGCCGTAGCTGATCGCTTCGGCCTGCGCTTCGTCGAAGCCGGTATCGACCTGATCTTCGGGATATTCGGGCAGGAACTTCTTGACCAGATCCATCGCACTTTCGCGCAGACGTCCATTGGCGCGCGCGCCGTCGCGCTCGATGCGCCCGCCATCCGGATCCTTCGTGTCGTCGGCGATGCCGGCGGCTTTCAGCGCCGCCGTGTTCACCCAGGCGGAGTGGCCGTCGGTCGAGGAAATATAGATCGGGCGGTCGCCGGTGAGCTTGTCCAGCATCTCGGCACTCGCATTCGGGAATGCTGCGATGTCCCAGCCACTGCCACGAATCCAGGCGCCATCAGGGAGCGACTCGAGGTCGGCGTCGTTGATGGCGGTGGCGACACCTTCCTCATCCGTGACATCCCAGAAGGACACGTCCTTCGCTTCCGTCGCACTCCAGATCAAATGATTGTGGCCATCCTGAAAACCCGGAAGCACGAGCGCATCCTTCGGCAAATCGTAGACCGTCGCGCTCGTTAGATACTTCTCGACATCGGCATCCGCGCCGACGGCGGCAATCTTGCCATCAACGATCGCGATTGCGCTCGCTTCAGGCTTCCCCTCGTCCATGGTGAGCACACGCGCACCGCGAAGCACGATGGTGTCGGCGAGTGCCGACGACGACAGCAACAGCGTGATGCTCGCGGCCAGCAGACCGGTTTTCTTCAGCTCGGACATTTTTGAAAGCTCCTCCTCAGGAAGCGAGGAGGAGAGCCTACAGGGGCGATTTTCGCGCGGTCAAGCCATCGGGGACCGTTCTCAAATCCCCGAGCCGAACAGTTCTTCCGCCTTGTCGCCCTGCCAGGGCGCCGGTGCCGGGCTGCCGGCCGAGGGCATCGGCATCCAGCATTTCAATTCCGGGTCTGCGTAGCCGATAATGTTGCCGGGATGGGAATCCGCGGCGCGCCAGCCTTCAATGCCGAACTGGTCCTGGCGCGCCCAATAGGCCACGTCGACCTCGGCCGGTCCCTGCTCGGAAGAGCGCACGGTGACGAGAATGCGGGTGCCGTCCTTCGGCGCGGTCGATATGTGACGCCATCCTTCGGGCTCGGCCATTATCGCTCTCCTCGTCCTTCCGCAGATTTAACCTAGGCCGTCATTCGATCAGGGCCAACCCCGCCCGTGAACCTTTCCAGCTTCCGACCCGACTGATGCTCCAGGAGCCGCATGGTGCGGCGCCATGAGAAGGAGCATCCCATGACCGAACGAACAGGTTTGGGATCGGCCGAAGCCAGGCGAACCCACCATTTCCGCGAGGAAACGGACCCGCTCGGCTTCGGCGCGATTCCGTTGACGCAGAGGAAGGGCGGGCCTATCGTCCTTCCGGCAAGGGGCGGACTGAGTAATTTCAGGGAGGAACACCCGGGACGTGGCAGGCGGGCGCCGCACGGCGCAGCCGCATCCCGGATTTCTTCCCATACGGGCGGGAGAAACCCCATGCCGATCCAGCATCAGGCAATCGTCCTTGCTGCAAGCAAGAAGAGCGATCTTCTGCGCACATCGCTTGCCGCCTCGAGCGGCGCGCTGGCGCTGGCCGCGAGCCTCTGGTTCGCCCATCCCGTCCACGCGCAGGACACACAGATCATCTATCCGGGGTCGATGGCCGTCTCAGGCTTTTCCGGCACCTGGATTCCCGGCATCGAGGAGGGCCTGCCACCCGGCGTCGATGCCGTCGACGAAACCTTCATCGATCCCGAACGCGCCTCGTTGCGCGTTTTCGACGTTTCAAATCTCGGCGCGCCGCCGTCCGGCCAGCTCGTCAACACGCCGTTGCCGTTCGAGGTGCTGGCGAAGCAGATCGGCCAGGTCTTCGGCCTGACCTATGACGACGGCGAGACCGACGCGGAAGAGACGAACGTCCCGAACCTCTACGCGGCTTCGTCGTCGCTGCACGGTATCCGCATCGTCACGCCCGACGAAGACGCGGACGGCCGGCCCGAGCGGCAACGCCGCGGCACGCCAGGCGCAACCTTCATGGAAGGGCAGTTCGCCGAAGAGAATGGCGGCAACCCCGGTGCGATCTGGAAGATCGACGGCCGGACCGGCGCGGTGTCGTTGTTCACGAAGATCGAAACCAACAGCGGCCCGGGCCTCGGCGACGTCGCCTTCGACACGTCGAACCGGCAGTTCTTCGCGACCGACCTCGACACCGGTCTAATCCATCGCATCGCGATGGACGGCACGCTGATCGACAATTTCGATCACGGCGTTGCCGGACGGCCAGCGCGCGGGCTGGCAGCCGTCGCCGATGATGGCGCGGTCATGGACATCCAAGGCGCGGCCTTCGACACGGAAGATTTCGGCACCTGGGGTCTCACCCAGGATGAGCGCCGCGTGTGGGCCGTGCAGGTGCATGGCGGCCGCGCCTATTATTCGGTCGGCGACAAGGCGGAGATCTGGTCCGTCGGCATCAACCGCGACGGCACATTCGCCAACGATGCACGCTGGGAACTCACCGTCACGGCCGAGCAGGATTTCCCGGTCACCGACATCGCGTTCGACGGCCGCGGCTTCATGTACCTCGCCCAGCGCGGCGAGATCGAGAACCGCTATGACTATTCGCAGATCGCCGATTCGGGCGAAGGCGTGGTGCTGCGCTACTGGCGCGAGAGCCCGGACAATCCGGCGACGGAATCGATCTGGGTGGAAGCGCCGCAGGAATATGCCGTCGGCTTCCCGGCAGGTTATCGCCAGACCGCCGGCGGTCTCGACCTGCAGTACGGCTATTACAACGACGGCACGTTCAACCGGAATGCCTGTAGCGACACGCTGGTGAAGACCGGCGACAAGCTCCGCGACAATCCGGAATACGCAGAACAGCTCGCCGCCGGCGGGCCTTTGGCCGTTCATGGCGTGCAGATCACCGACAGCGCGCTCGTGCGTCCGAAGAACGAACCGCCATTCGGTTCGTGGTTCGTCGACTACGATTCCTTCTACGAGGATCCGGAAGTCGAAGGGCATGTCGGCGACGTGGAAGTCTGGCGGCCGTGCGACACGGCTGGCTTCTACGAAGAAGTGCCGGGCGGCGTGCTGCCGCCATTCTATCCGCCGGAATTTCCGCCGGACGGCGACATTCCGCCCTGCATCGACGTGGAGGTCGAATTCTGGTGTACCCCCGCCGGCCTCGAGGCCGACCTCTATCTCCAGGACGTAGCCGGCATCGGCGGCGATTCGCTCAAGTCTGAATCGCGGACGCCCGGCGTGCTCGTTTCACCTTTCCAGCAAACCCAGCCTCTCGGGACCCCCTACACGATCGGCATCACCGGGCACCTGCCCGGCGAAGACGTGACGGTGGGCCTCTGCTTCTACAAGCAGTCGGACGCCGACAAGGGCGGGTACTACCCCTGCTGCAAGATGAACGTCACGCTCGATACGCCCGGCGTGGCGTGTGCACCGTGAGGGAGGGAGAGATGACACACATCCTTTTCCGCCCCGCGGACCGCTTCACCACCACAACCGTCATGGAGACGATCATGAAACCCCTTAGCTTGGCTAAGCGCTCGGCGCGCTGGCTGGCGACGGCGGGGATCGCGCTCGCGCTCCTTGCCCCTGCCGGCAGCGCCAAGGCGCTGGAAATCACCGACCTCACCGTGATCCCCGATGGCGTGCTCGACACGCTCGTCGAGGGAATAGAGCCAATCGAACCGGTCGACCCGCTCGTCGAATTCTTCTTCGAGAAGACCGGCGGACAGGTGAGCTGCGACTATGTCAACTACACCTTGCGCTACGGCTTGCGCGGCAAGCCGGCATTCCTCGCTCTGCCGGCGTTCGAAGCCGTGCTGGCAGGCTATTCGATGGACTTCTCGGATCAGTTCCCGGCGGGCCTGAGCATCGTCGATGTGCAGGTCGAGGGTGACGCCACCGGCGCGGGCGGCGGAGCCATTCCGGCCTCCGTCATCAGCACGATGGCAACGCCGAACGATACGGTCACCATCACAGACTTCCGTCTGACCACGGCCGATATCGATGCGTCCGGCGAGCTCGGCGAGCGCTACATGACCGTGCGCATCACCGCCGAGATCGATGACGCGGCGTTTCCCGCGCCGGTGCTTGTCGACAACCAAGGCCGCGTGAAGATCAATGTCGGTCCCGGCGCCGAGGCGTTCAGCCACGATCCCGCTCTGCCGGACGATGGCGACTTTCTCACCGGCGAGAAGACCGCGATCATGATCGACGTGACCGATTGCGATCCACCGCCCCCGCCGCCTCCGGGCGACGAGGAGCCGTGCTTCGAGGTCGTCACCGGCGAGGTCGACTGCGTGCCCGGCGGTGGAGCGTTCATCTACTCCATGCCGTTCGGCGCCGACATGGGCGGCAAGGTCATCCAGTTGAAGACGACCACGCCTGGCATCACCATCGCTCCTCCGTCACAGTTCGTGCCGGCCGGCGGCGGTGTGCTGAACTGGACGATCACGGGCGCCCTGCCCGGCGATGTGATCCATCTGATCGTCGTGGGCGTCGAGACCTATGCAGGTCCGGCGGAAGGCGTCGGGCTGTGCTGCACGCAGACGATCGATCTGGTCATCCCGGCCGATCTAGATTGCTCGGATGAGGAGAAGGAGCCCGATCTCGAAGTGCTGAAGAAGGCCGACGTGGCGTTCTGCACGAAGGAAGGCGGCTGCGACTTCACCATCACGGTCACCAATGTCGGCGACGCGCCGTACAATGGTCCGATCGTGCTGGAGGAAGTCACGGCTCCCGGCAACGGCACCGTGACATCAGGCCCGAACGTGCCATGGGGATGCTTGCCGATGGTAAGCCCGATGCTCTGCACGCATCCAGCAACCACGCTGAACCCCGGCGAGTCCGTCGAGCTGAAGCTCGGCTTCACGCCCGGGCCGGCATGGGACTGGCCGGTAATCCGCAACTGCGCCGAGTATGACTACACGGCGAGCGGATTTGCAGAGCCGTTCGGCGACACGACTAACGACAAATCTTGCGCGTCGATCCCGATCTGCATTCCGGGCGTGCATGCCGAATGCACGCCGCCGGAAGAGGAGCCGAAGGTCGATCTGACGATCCGCAAGATCGCCACGCCGGTCATGTGCACCGAGGACCGCGTCTGCCACTGGCAGATCATGATCATGAACCCGACGACCGAGACCTTCAACGGACCGTTGACGCTCATCGACGAGTTCCCGATCCATGCGCCGGCATCGGTCAACATCGAGCCCACCGGTCCCTGGGCGTGCGCACCGGAAAGCGCTAGCCGCTTCCGCTGCGACCATCCCGGTTTGATGCTCGTCGGCGGGGCGTTCACGCTGCTGACCGTCGAGGCTGTGATCGGCGACGATCACCCCGGCAATGAGGTGGAGAACTGCGGCGAGATCGTTCCGTTCCCGGACGAACTCGACACGACGAATAACACGTCGTGCGCGACCGCGATGCTTCCGGAACCGGAAGACGACGGCGAGCCGCAGATGCGCATCACCAAGACCTGCGACGCGGCCGTCGCCGGTGGCGCCGTCTCCTGCCGCATCACGGTGATCAGCGTCGGTACGGCAGCACCGTCCGGTCCGGTCCGCGTCAACGACGCCGCCGAACTGGTGGGCGCCGGCGCCCCGGTCGCCATCCAGACCGTCTCCCCGGACGGGCCTGAATGGAGCTGCGGTCCGGTTCCGGCCGACACGCTCGCCTGCGAAATCCCCGGCGCCGTCATGACGCCCGGAACCGCCAGGCACTTCGACGTGACGCTCAGCGTCTCGCCGAATGAAACCTTCGAGAACTGCGCACGCGGTTCGTACGGTCCCGCTCCCGGAGACGACGTCGTCCGTCCGATCGGCGAGGCCTGCGATCAGGGCGGCGCGACGCTCTCGATCAAGAAGACCGGCGATGCACAGTGCGAGCCGGGCCAGGAATGCTCGTTCGCGATCACCGTCACGAATGAGAGCGACTCCGACTTCTCGGGTCAGGTCCGCTTCGGCGACGCGATGAGCGTCGAAGGGCTTGGCAGGCTGGAAGGCGTGCCGATCATCTCGATCGAACCGCCGTTCGGCTGCGCCGAGGAGCCGGCGACTCTGCCGCTGTCCTGCCTCGCCGACCTAACGCTTGGCGCCGGCGAAAGCCGGACCCACACCGTCACGGTGATGATCCCCGACGACGGCCGGTTCGACGCACTCGACGGTCCGGCAGGCGGCCAGAACTGCGTGGCGGTGCTCAGCCCCGACACGCCGGTGCTGGGCGGTGGTGGCGGTGGCGTCTCGCGCCGCGAGATCACCATCGACCCGAGCGGACTTGGCGATGCGTACTCCTGCCACAGCTTCGCACTGAGCAAGCAGGAGCAGCAGAGCCAAGAATGCTCGGCCGGCTTCGTGCTCAATGCCGACGGCCGTTGCGTCTGCCCTGAAGGCACGACCTTCAGGAACAGGACGTGCGCTGGCGAGCCGACGCCGCAACCGGAACCGGACCCGACGCCGGAAACGCAGTCATGCACCTTGCTGCCCGGGCAGATCCGGACCAAGGCCGGCGAATGCATCTGCCCGCGCGGCACAGAGCTTCGCCGTGGCGCGTGCCGCAAGATCGTCGTCGAAGAGCCGCCGGTTCGCCAGTGCAAGCTCTTGCCCGGCCAGATCCGTACGGCCGACGGGCGCTGCATCTGCCCACGTGGGACGGAACTGCGGCGCAACGCCTGCAGAAAGGTGGACGATACACCACCGGTCCGTCAGTGCACGCTGCTGCCTGGCCAGATCCGAACCAAGGCCGGTGAGTGCGTCTGCCCTCGCGGGACGAAGCTGGAACGCGGTGCGTGCCGCAAGATCGAGCAGCCGCCGGTTCGCGAGTGCAAGCTGCTGCCGGGCCAAGTCCGCACCAAAGACGGCAAGTGCGTCTGCCCGCGCGGTACGGAGCTCAAGAACCGCCGCTGCGTGAAGGTCGACCAGCCGGGCATCCGGATCCCTGGGATCAAGATCGTTCCGGAGATCCAGCTGCCGCGGCGCGATCCGAACCAGGGCAGGACTTCGCCCAATTCGACCGCGCCGAGGACCAACACACTGAAGGTCCGCCCTGGCACGACGAGCCAGTAACGCTCTGATTTGTCAGAGAAAAAATGACCTCGCCGGCTTGCCGGCGGGGTTTTCCTTGTGAGACCGCCATTTTCCCGTGAACCATTCCGGATCCCGGCGCGACCAACCTCCTGAAAGTAAAATCCAGGAGGAAAACATGACCCGCATAACCAGCATTCTGCGTAACTCGGCCGCCGCGCTTTCGCTCGCCGCCGCTGCTTTTTCCGCAACGCCCGCACTGGCCGAAAAGGCCAGCCTCAAGGAATTCTCATTCAGCGCCAGCAATTCCCAGGGCGTTATCCGCGTCATCTCAAGCGACAAGCAGAAGTGGGACACCCTCAAGTCGGGCACAACCCCATTCTCGGCCCATATGAACGTCCAGACCAGGCATCCCGGCGCGGTTGTCGGCGTTGCCGTGACGCTCGGCGAATGCGCCGGCGCCGGTTTCGGCTGCGGCGAAGTTCTGTGGAGCGATTCTTTCGCCAAGCGAGACTACGAAGATACAGAAATGGTCGTGCTGCCCGCGAACAAAATCGCGGTTTCGGGCACGGGCATAACGCTCGGCGACCAGATCATCGCCCGATGTAACGAGCAGTTGCAGGCAGACGGTCCGACGAAATCGTATTCCTTCACGCACGAGCTGCCGATCACGTTTGTCGCCGACACCGAAAAGGTGTGGGGGAACATCGACAACTATCCGATCGAGGCCAGTGCATATTGGCCAATTCTCCCGAACCAGAAGGATCATCACAAGCTGGACATGCTCGAGGTGAACGTCATCTGCGAGCCGGTCGTGAAACCCGCGGCGGACGACCTCGCTTTCGATCACGGCGAATTCGACGTGGAGAGCGTTCGTCTCTTCACGACGACCTATCAGTCCGCCGTGCCTGGCTCGAACGCCGGCACCGTCTGCCCCGCCCTCAAGGCGACCGCCCGCGCCGAGACCAACAAGGCCGGCGCAGTTCAGATGCGTCTGTGGCACCAGAAGGACGATGGCCCGATCACCTCGAAGCTGGTCGATGCCTGGTCGTCCTATGACGCGCAGGAGAACAAGTACTACGCCCGCTATCACGAGTTCGTCGATGTCGGCACCACCTCCACGCACCAGTTCCTGGTCGAGGTGACGAGTGAAGGCCCCTGGGGTCCGCAGGATGGCTGGAAGGACATTACCGTTCACTGCACGAGCCCGGGCGGCGGCGGTCTGACCACCGAACCCCAGGACAACGATGCGTTCCCGACGCCGCAGGCTTCATGGACCGGCGACCTGATCATCGCCGACAGCGCCAGCGCCGGCGGCGACAAATCCTGCCCGCGCTCCGGTCAGGTGTTCTTCGAGGTGACCCGCCCTGAGCCCGGCGATTTCAACTATCGCATCCAGTGCTCGAACGGCGCCTATTTCGAAGGCACCGCCACCGGCTACGACCAGGGCTCCGGCATCTTCGAGGCCTACGGCGCGCACGACATCTCGATCAGCCGCACCCGCGACATCCAGTGCACGCTGCAGGAGATGACGCCGGCCCCGGTCACGGTCGCGAAGAAGAAGGAAGGCTTCACCTGCGCCAATCCGACTTTCCCGCCGGCAACCGACGACATCACCTCCGACACGCGCCCGACTGAACAGGAGCCCGTGAAGCCGGTCATCGTGATCGATCCGGTCAAGCCCGTGCCGCCCGTCTCGATCCTCTGCAAGAAGGGCTTCGAACTCAAGGGTACGACCTGTGTGAGGAAGCCGGTGATCGTCGAAGCCTGTGATGAAGACGAAGTGCGCGGCAAGAACGGCAAGTGCATCAAGAAGCCTGGCGTCAGCATTCACTGCCTTCCCGGCTTCGAACAGATCGGCAAGAAGTGCGTAAAGCGGCCGGTGATCGTTCAGGCTTGCGAAAAGGGTGAGCACCGCGTCAACGGCAAGTGCGTCGACAAGCCGACCGTGTCGATCTTCTGCAAGAAGGGCTTCAAGCTGATGGGCAAGACCTGCGTGAAGCAGACGGTCGTCTCGACGATCTGCCCGATGGGCCAGAAGAACGTACGCGGCAATTGCGTGCCCAAGGAGCCGACCAAGAAGATCGGCTCGCTGACCACCAAGAAGAAGGTTGAGCAGAAGCTCATCCTGAACAAGAAGGTGATCAAGGGCCTGAAGCTGAAGCCGGCGAAGAAGCGCCGGGCGCAGTAAGCCAGGACAAATCCGATGCAGAAAGGGCGGCCCCAAGCCGCCCTTTCCTTTTCAAGCGCCCTCGAAGCCGGTCAGCACGCCGACGGCGTTCACGCCTATCTCGTCGACGGCGTAACCGCCCTCCATGACGAAGAGTGTCGGCAGGCCGAGTGCGGCGATACGCTTGCCGATCTTCGGGTAGTCGGCGCTGACCAGCTTGAATTTCGAGATCGGGTCTCTTTCGAAGGTGTCGACGCCGAGAGATACGATCACCACGTCCGGCCCATAGGCGGCGAGTTTCTTGCAGCCATCGTCGAGCGCGGCGTTCCACTCATCCCACGGCGTGCCGAACGGCATTGGGAAGTTATGATTGAAGCCGGCCCCAGCGCCGGCGCCCGTCTCGTCCGCGTGACCGAGGAAATAGGGATACTCGACCATCGGGTCGCCGTGCAGATTGATGACCTGCACGTCGGCGCGGGCGTAAAAGATCTGCTGCGTGCCGTTGCCATGATGGTAGTCGACGTCGAGGATCGACACCTTCTTCGCGCCGTTCTCGCGAAACCAGTGCGCGGCGACGGCGGCATTGTTGATGTAGCAATAGCCGCCCATGAAATGATCGCCGGCATGATGACCCGGCGGACGGCAGAGCGCGAAGGCGGCGCGCTCACCAGCTTTCACGAGCGCCGCGCCGGTGAGCGCCACGTCATAGGACGATTTGATTGCTTCCCAGGTGCCTTTGACGAAGGTTGCGCCTGAATCGAACGAATAAAAACCGAGCAGCGCTTCGATCGACCGCGGCGGCACATCCGCGCGCAGTCCGCGTGTGGGCCAGGTCATCGGCATGGCCGTGCCGGAGCGGCCTTCGGCCTCCCAGCGGTCGTAAATTGTCGGAAGAAAATCGATGTAGTCGGCGCGGTGGACTTTTTTTGCCCAGGAGAGATCGTGTTCTTCAGGACCGATGATATCGCCAAGCTTTTCCGACTCCACACGCGCCTTGATGATCTCGGCGCGCGACGGTTTTTCGAACGCCGGCAAAATCTGCGCGCCGATCAACTCGACATTGCCGGCGTGGCTTTTGTGCTTCGGCGAATAGACCGTCTTCATGCAATCCCCTTCGATGGAAAGCGGCAGGCTAGCTGTCCCATCGCGGCTTCGACAAGAGGGAGACTGCGCCCCTCCACTGCTTCGCGGGGAGGATGAATGGCGCTGGCCCTTCCTTTGGCTTTCGCGACGGTGCTAGCCTGCCGGACGAGACGGAGACATTCATGACGTCGCATGCGGATTTGATCGTGGAAAACGGCCGGGTTCTGACCATGGACCCGGACAATCCGCGCGCCGAGGCGGTCGCGATCCAAGACGGTCGGATCGTCGCGGTCGGCGACAATCAGTCCGTGCGACAGGTCAAGGGACCGGGAACGAAGATTGTGGATGCCGGAGGCAACACGGTCCTGCCCGGTTTCATCGAAGCGCACATGCATCTTTTCAGCGGGGCGGCGCAGCTCGACCATCTGCAGCTCTTCGGCATTCACGGCTTCGAACCGATGGCGGATGCGATCCGGGACTATGCCGCGAAGAACCGTGACAAGAGTTTCCTGCTCGGCCAGGGCGCCGACTACACGATCCTGTCGGCCGACGAGCGCGTCACGCGGCATCACCTCGACCGCATCGTGCCGGACCGGCCGTTCGCGATGATCGCGCCGGATCACCATACGATGTGGGCGAATACGAAGGCGCTGGAACTCGCCGGACTGATGCGCGGCAAAGAACTTGGGCCGGGCAATGAGATCGTGATCGGCGCCGACGGGTTGGCCGAAGGCGAGCTGCGCGAGGGTGAAGCGTTCGCGCCGCTGATCGATCTCGCCGGCGAAGGCCGCACGCGCCTCGGGCTTTCGACCGGCGGCGAGCCCGACCCCGCACCGACGGCGGCCGAACGCGCGCACGACCGGGCGATCATGAAGCGCGGGCTCGACTGGTGCGCGCGGCACGGCATCACCTCGATCCAGAACATGGACGGCAATCTGCATCAGCTCGAGCTGCTGTCGGAGATCGAAGCGGAGGGCGGACTGATCTGCCGCGTGCAGATTCCGTTTCACTTCAAGAATTTCATGACGCTCGGCGATCTCGAAAAGGCGTCGATGATGGCGAAGACCTACACCGGCGACTGGCTGAAATCCGGCATGGTCAAGATCTTCATGGACGGCGTGCTCGATTCCTGGACCGCCGTCATGCTCGACGATTATGCGGACCGGCCGGGTTGGAGGGGCGAGCCGCTGTTTTCGCCGCAACATTTCGCCGAGGCAGCCACCGAAATCGACCGTCGCGGCCTGCAGATCGCCGTGCACGCGATCGGCGACGGCGCGGTGCGCTCCGTGCTCGACGGCTACGAAGTAGCGCAAAAGAAGAACGGCCGGCGCGACAGCCGTCACCGCATCGAGCATATCGAGGTGACGACGGAGAAAGACATTCCGCGCTTCGCCGAACTCGGCGTGATCGCCTCGATGCAGCCGCCCCACCCGCCGGGCACGATGGGATTCCCGCTGGAGCCGACCATCTGGCGCATCGGCCGCGACAAGTGGCCTCTCGCCTACGCCTGGCGCAGGCTGAAGAGCGCCGGCGCGCATGTGGTCTTCGCGTCGGACTGGCCGGTCGCGGCGATCGATCCCATCCTGGGCATTCAGGCGGCAGTGACGCGCAAACCTTGGGCAGCGGATATGCCGGATCAGCGCTTCACGCTCATGGAAGCGATCGCCGGCTACACGGTCGAAGGCGCCTATGCAGAGTTCGCGGAAGACCGGAAGGGAAGGCTAAAGCAAGGCTATCTCGCTGATCTCGTTGTGCTTTCCGGGGACCTGGAGGAGACTGACCCGGACGAGATCGACAGCCTGCATCCCATGACAACCATTTGCGGCGGACGCATCACCTATCAGGCCTGACGCTGGCACACCGCTTGCTTCCTGAATCTCGGTTCAACACGATTGCCAAGCCACAGGCCATGTGCTGACATCGGAACATCAACAGCCTGCCGGCAGAGCGGGCGAGCCAACAGGGGACATCGTGCCGGAAAAGCCGGTCAGGACTGCCATTGAAGTTCGTGGGGTCAGCAGGATCTTTGGCGCTGGCGAAAGCCGTGTCGCGGCGCTCGATGACGTCTCCGTCTCCATCCGCGAGAACGAGTTCTTCACGCTGCTGGGGCCGTCAGGCTGCGGCAAGACCACATTGCTGAGACTGATCGCCGGGTTCGATTTCCCGACCAGCGGCGAGATCATGCTTTACGGTGAGGACATCGCGCCGCTGCCGCCATTCAAGCGGCCGGTGAACACGGTGTTCCAGTCCTATGCGCTGTTCCCCCACATGACGGTGGCGCAGAACATCTCGTTCGGCCTCGAAATGCTCGGCAAGCCGAAGGCGGAGATCGAAACGCGCGTCGCGCAGATGCTGAAGCTTGTGCAGATGGAGAAGCTCGCTTCCCGCCGCACGAGCCAGATTTCCGGCGGCCAGCAGCAGCGCGTGGCGCTGGCGCGGGCGCTGGCGCCGCAACCGAAGGTGCTGCTGCTCGACGAGCCGCTGTCGGCGCTCGACTACAAGCTGCGCAAGGAGATGCAGATCGAGCTGAAGCGCCTGCAGCACGAGACCGGCATCACCTTCGTCTTCGTCACCCACGATCAGGAAGAAGCGCTCACCATGTCCGACCGCATCGCGGTCATGTCGGCGGGCAAGATCCTCCAGGTCGGCGGACCGCATGATATTTACGACCATCCGGCCGAGCGCTTCGTCGCGAACTTCATCGGCGAGACCAACTTCCTGCCCGCAAAGATCATCTCGACGGCCAACGGCAGCGCGCGGGTAAAACTCTCCTCGGGCATCGAGATCGGCGCGCCGCTGCCGGCGAATTTCTCGCCGAAGGAGGAGGTCACCATCGTCGTTCGGCCGGAGCACGCGCGGCTGGTCAAGGACAGCTCGTCGGTCAACGGAATACTGGAGAACATCGTCTATTTCGGCACGGACACGCATTTCCATGTGCGGCTGGACGATGGCAGCGAATTCATCGTGCGCCAGCAGAACACGCGCAGCGGCAGCAACAGTTTCAACAAGGGCGATCGCGTCGGCGTCTTCATCGGCGACGACAGCGCACAGGTGCTGAAGGACTGATCGTGGCAACAGCGGCGGAGACAGCCAGAAAGGCCGAGCGGGACGATGTCCGCTCGCGCTGGCTGCTGCTCACGCCCGCGCTCGTCATCATCACGCTTGCCGCCGTCGGCCCGCTGTTCATCATGCTGGTCTATTCGTTCCTCGACAAAGCCGATTACGGCGGCGTGCGATGGGCGTTTTCGACCGAAGGCTGGTTCAGTGTCTTCTTCGAGCGTGACATCTTCGACGACACGCTGTCGCTGGCCGATGCGCACATCACCATTCTGTGGCGGTCGGTGAAGCTGTCGCTGATGACGACACTGCTGACATTCCTGCTTGGATTCCCGACGGCCTATTTCATCGCGACACGGCCCGAACGCTCCCGAGATGTCTGGCTGTTCCTGATCACGATTCCATTCTGGACCAACCTCCTCATTCGCACCTTCGCGATGCAGGAGGTGATCCGCAACGAGGGCGTGATCAACATGAGCCTGCTCTGGCTCGGCGTCATCGAGAGGCCGATCCAGATCATGTACACGGACACGGCGATCCTGTTCGGCATGCTCTACGTATACCTGCCGCTGATGGTGCTGCCGCTCTATGCAAGCCTGGAAAAGCTGGACTTCCGGCTGATCGAAGCGGCCTACGATCTCTATGCGACGCGCTTTCAGGTGCTGCGCAAGATCATCCTGCCGCTGGTGAAGCCCGGCATCATTGCAGGGTCGATCCTCGTCTTCATCCCGTCGCTCGGCGCCTATGTGACGCCGCGCGTGCTCGGCGGCGGCAAAAACCTGATGGTCGGCAATTTGATCGAGCTGCAGTTCGGCCAGGGCCGCAACTGGCCGCTTGGCGCGGCGCTATCGATGACGCTGCTCGCCATCGTGATGGTCGCCTTGCTGATCTATGCGCGCCAGTCCCAGTCGAGGGGTCTGCGGCATGGCTAAGGGCTTCTCGGTTCGGCGTCAGACAGGCTTCGGCGTCATCGCCTGGCTATGCTTCTTCATGCTCTATTTGCCGATCCTGACGCTGGTGCTGTTCTCCTTCAATGCGGAGCAATCGATGTCGGTCTGGGGCGGCTTCTCGCTGCGCTGGTACGAGTCGGCCTGGGCGAACCAGACCGTCCAGGAAGCATCGCTGCGCTCGCTGCAGATCGCCTTCGTGGCGGCGATCGTCGCGACGACCGCCGCCACCATGGCTGCGCTGGCGACGACGCGCGGACGGGCGTTTCGCGGCGAGCAGGCCGCCTACGCGATGCTCAACACGCCGCTGATCGTGCCGGAGATCGTCACGGCAACGGCGCTCCTGATCTTCTTCGCCTCGATCAAGGTTTCGACCGGCTATACCGGCATCGGCTATCTGCTGGCGGCGCACACCGCCTTTTGCATTCCGTTCGCCTACCTGCCGATCCGGGCGCGGCTGGAGAGCATGGACCTCTCGCTGGAAACCGCCGCTGCCGATCTCTACGCCACGCCGTGGCAGACTTTTCGGCGCGTGACGCTGCCGCTGCTTTGGCCCGGCATCATCGCCGGCTTCATGCTGGCCTTCGTGATCTCGCTCGACGATGTGGTGATCACCGAACTGGTGAAGTCGGGCGGCCAGGACACGCTGCCGACCTACATGCTTGGCCAGCTCCGGCGCGTCGTCACACCCGAAATCAATGCGATCTCCACCGCCTTCCTCATGCTGTCGGTGGTCATCGTCACTCTGTTCTTCTTCCTCAACAGGCAAAGGTCATGATCGACAGGAGAAAATCATGAAACATGTGAGACTGGGACTGGCCTGCGGTGTCGCTATGCTGACGATGGTCGGCACGGCTGCCGCCGAAGGCGAGCTGAACATCTTCAACTGGGGCAACTACACCAATCCCGAGCTGATCAAGAAGTTCGAGGAGCAGCACAAGGTCAAGGTCACCGTAACCGATTACGACTCGAACGACGCCGCACTTGCGAAGGTGCGCGCCGGCGGCCATGGGTTCGACATCGTCGTTCCTTCCGCCAACTATATGCGCATCTGGATCGAGGAAGGGCTGCTGATCGAGACCCGGCCGGACCAGATGGAGAACTTCAAGAATGTCGACGAGCGCTGGGTGAACGTCGATTGGGATCCGGGCCGCCACTATTCGGTGCCGTGGCAGTGGGGCACGACCGGCATCATCGTCGATACCTCCGTCTACAAGGGCGACATCAATACGACAGCCGTCGTGCTCGATCCGCCGGCGGAACTGGTCGGCAAGATCAACGTCACACCCGAAATGAACGACGTCATGTCCATGACCATCTGGTACATGGGCGGCGAGTGGTGCACCGACGACAAGGAGCTGCTGAAGAAGGTTCGCGACAAGCTTGTCGAGGCCAAGCCGAAATGGATTTCGATGGACTACGGCGTCATCGAGAAGTTTCAGAGCCGCGACTTCGCCGGCGCGCTCTATTGGAACGGTGCTGCGCTGCGCTCGCGCCTGGCCAACAAGGACGTTCGCTTCGGCTATCCGAAAGAGGGCTATCCGATCTTCATGGACAGCGTCGCGGTTCTGAAGGACGCGAAGAACCCGGATAACGCCAAGCTGTTCCAGAACTTCATCATGGACCCTGAGAACGCGGCCCTGATCTCAGCATTCGCCAACTACGCCAACGGCATCAAGGGCTCCGATCCCTTCATGCCGGCGGAGATGAAGGGGGCGCCTGAAGTCGAGATACCCGAAGAGCACAAGGCGTCGGGCCACTTCCTGGAGGCGTGCAAGCCGGAGGTCACCGAGCTCTACACCAGGATCTGGACCGACCTGCTGAAGTAGTAACCGGACGGGAACGCATAGCGCCGGGCCGCAAGGCCCGGCGTTTTCTTTTCAGCCCATGACATTGTTCAACAGCGCGCTTGCCGGCTCGACAGAGGGCATTGAAAGGGCTAGGGACCAGCCATGCCGGCAAAGACCATCATTTCTCCTTCCATCCTGTCCTCGGACTTCTCCAAGCTCGGGGAGGAGGTCGAGGCGATCGCGGCCGCCGGCGCCGACTGGATCCATCTCGACGTGATGGACGGGCATTTCGTTCCCAACATCACCTTCGGCCCGCAGGTCGTGAAGGCGATCCGGCCGCGCACGAAAAAGCTCTTCGACTGCCATCTGATGATCTCGCCGGCTGATCCCTATCTCGCGGCGTTCGCCGAGGCCGGCGCGGATCTCATCACTATTCATGCCGAGGCAGGGCCGCATCTCGACCGCTCGCTGCAGACGATCCGGAATCTCGGCAAGAAGGCGGGCGTGGCGATCAATCCGGCGACGCCGGAAAGTGTGATCGAGAATGTGCTCGACCGGCTCGACCTGATCCTCGTCATGACGGTGAACCCTGGCTTCGGCGGACAGGCCTTCATCCCCGCGATGGTCGACAAGGTGAAGCGGATCAAGGCAATGATCGGATCGCGAAAGATCCACATCGAAGTCGATGGCGGCATCACGCCGGAGACCGCGCCGCTGGTGACCGCCGCAGGCGCGGATGTGCTCGTCGCCGGTTCGGCCGTGTTCAAGGGCGACGCTGCCGGCTATGCGGCGAACATCGAGGCAATCCGCAAGACCGCCGACGGAGCGGCGCGGAAGGACGCCGCTTGAACAGGAACTGGCCGCGGGCGGTTCTGTTCGATCTCGACGGAACGCTGATCGATTCAGCACCCGATATCGCGGCTTCCGTCAACACGCTGCTTGCGCGCCATAGACTCGGGCCGCTGACGGTTCCCGAAGTCACCGCCATGGTCGGCCATGGCATCGAGAAGACGGTCGAGCGCGCCTTCGCCGCGGTCGGCCATCCGAAGAACAGCCGGGAACTCGCCGTCCTGAACAGCGAGATGATCGACATCTATGCCGACAATCTCACCAATCTGACCGTGCTCATGCCCGGCGCGCGCGAGGCGGTCGAGGCGCTGCATGCGCGCGGCGTGCGGCTCGGCGTCGCCACCAACAAGCCGCAACGCGCGACGGAGATCGTGCTCGACCATTTCGGGCTGACGCGTTTTGTCGACTGCGTCATCGGCGGCGATGCCGGCGTGAAGAAAAAGCCGGCGCCTGACATCCTGCTCGCGTCACTCGAGCGGCTCGGCGCGGACCCCTGGGATGCGCTGATGGTCGGGGACAGCGGCGCGGACGTGGATTCCGCCAAGGCGGCGGGAATCGCGGTTGCCGTCGTGCGCGGCGGTTACGCGAACGTGCCCGCCGAGACGCTGGGCGCTGATGTGGTGATCGACAGCCTCGCGGAACTGGACGCGGCGATCGCCGAACTACAGCGGGCCTAGCCGGCCACCTTCTGCCCGCCGATCCAGACGCCCGTGACGTCGAGGTCGTCACCGAGCTGAGCGAAATCCGCTCGCGTTCCCGAACCGAGACGGCCGACGCAGTCCGCGACGCCCATCGCCTCGGCCGGATAGAGCGAAGCCATCCGGATCGCATCGCCAAGGTCGAGGCCGATTTCGCGATGCATGAAGCGGACCGCCGAGATCATGTCGAGATCGGCGCCGGCGAGCGTTCCGTCCGCCAGCCGCAGGCTGCCATTGGCGCGATAAATGGTGCGGCCGTTCAGCTCGAAGCTCGTCATGTCGGTGCCGATCGTCGCCATCGCGTCCGTGACGAGGAAGATGCGACCAGGCCCGGACTTGGCGCGCAGCGCAACGCCGATGGTGGCCGGATCGACATGGATGCCGTCGGCGATCAGCCCGGCATTGATGTTCGAATCCAGCGCGGCGCCGACCATGCCCGGCTCACGATTGCCGAGCTGGCTCATGGCGTTGAAGAGATGCGTCGCCATCGACGCGCCGGATTCAATGCAGGTGATCGCCGTTGCGTAGCTGGTATCGGTGTGACCGAGGCTGACGACGACGCCTGCATTGGCGAGCGCCTTGATCTGCTCCGGCGCGACCGATTCCGGGGCGACGGTGACGAGCAGCGCCGGCACCTTTTGCCTGGCTTCGAGGATCACGGCCTGGTCGGCGTCGAGCATTGGCCGGATCAATTTTGGATCGTGCGCGCCTTTGCGGGCGACGGAGAGATGAGGACCTTCGAGGTGCAGACCGA
The DNA here is from genome assembly GCA_035503715.1 of Rhizobiaceae bacterium. Classification (GTDB taxonomy): domain Bacteria; phylum Pseudomonadota; class Alphaproteobacteria; order Rhizobiales; family Rhizobiaceae; genus OAS926. The sequence continues at coordinate 33,831 of DATJTE010000137.1, forward strand.
GGAAGCCAGGCACACCTTGCCGCAAGGCCTCGGCGCCGGCGGCGATAGTTTTTTTCGTTTGCTCCGGCGTGTCGGTGATCAGCGTGACCAAAAGCGATGTCGTACCGAACGGCGCATGCGCGGCGCAGATCGTGCGGATCGTGTCGGCGTCGGGCTTGTCGTTGATCATCAGCCCGCCGCCGCCATTGACCTGCAGGTCGACGAAACCCGGCACCAGCATGCCGGAACTTTTGCGCACCTCGATGCCGGCCGGCACCGTTGCGGTAATCGAGTCGACTTTACCGTCGCGGATGACCAGCGACTTGCCGTCATGCCAGTCGTGGCCGTCAAAAATGCGCGCGCCGGAGAGAGCGAAGCTGGTCATCTCGTCTCCGTCACCTTGCGCAGATTGCGCGGCTCGTCCGGGTTCAGCCCGCGCCGGCGCGCAAAGGCTTCGACAAAGGCGTAGAAGGACACGATCAGCGCCAGCGGATCGGTGAGCGAGTGGCCAGTCGCGGCGAAGGGCAGCGGGATCGCCTTGGTCGCCAGGTCCGAGGTCACGAACACTGTCGCGTCCTTGCCGGTGAGAGCGTCGGCCGCCTCGACCATCGACGGCTCGGAGCGGTCGCGTGCGGCGAGCGCCAGGATCGGGAAGCCGGGGCCGACCAGCGCCAGCGGACCGTGCATGACCTCAGCCGCGCTGAACGCCTCGGCATGCATGCCGCAGGTCTCCTTGAACTTCAGCGCCGCTTCGTTGGCGATGGCCGAGGAAGGCCCGCGCCCCAGTGTGAAGAGCGACTTCGCGCCATCGAGCGCGGCCGCGAGTTCGGACCAGTCGCAGTCGATCGCATTGGCGAGGCGCTCCGGCAGATCGCCGAGCGTGTCGAGCAGGGTCTGGCTTTGCGCCGCATGCGCCATCAACGCCAGCCCGGCAACGGCCGAGTTCACAAAGGTTTTCGTCGCGGCGACGCTTTTCTCCTGCCCGGCCATGATGTCGATGGCAAAGTCCGCCGCACGCGCCAGGGGCGAGTCCGCCGTGTTGGTCAGCGCAACAGTCAGCGCGCCGCCATCGCGCGCCTGCTTCGCCATCGCGACGATGTCCGGACTCTTGCCGGATTGCGAAATGGCGAGACAGCAGGAACCGTCGAGCCTGAGCTTCGCGCCGTAGATCGAGGCGACCGATGGACCGACCGAAGCGACGGCGAGACCGGCGGTCAGTTCGACTGCGTATTTCATGTAGGAGGCGGCGTGATCCGACGAGCCGCGCGCCACCGTCACGACGAATTTCGGGTCGGCGGCGCGAATCGCAGCGCCTGCCTCGGCGAAAATCTTCGCCGAGCCGCCGAGCAGGCGCGCCACGGCCTCCGGGATCTCCTCGACCTCGCGCCGCATGTGGGTTTTTGTGTTCATCGCGCGGTCTCACTTGAATCGGGAATGCGGAGTTCGGCGACGAAATCGTAGGTGTCGCCGCGGTAAACGGAGCGGGTGAACTCAATCACCTTGCCGCTCGCCAGATAGGATATGCGTTCTATGTTGAGACCGGCGGAGCCAACCGGCACGTCGAGCAGTTTCGCGTCAGCCTCGCCGAGATTGGCTGCTGAGATGCGCTGCACGGCGCGGACCGGGCGGTGTCCGGTCTTTTCCAGCGCGGTATAGAGCGAAGACTCGACGGCGTTCGGATCGGGCAGAACACTGGCCGAGAGCGAAGCGCGCTCGATGGCGAGCGGCGTGTCATTGGCGATGCGCAGGCGCGAGATGCGCGCGACCAGCTCGCGCGACGACAGACCCAACACCATCATCTCGGCCGGCGACGCTGAATGCACGCCACGCTCCAGCCATTCGGAACGCACCGTCATGCCGCGGCGCGCCATGTCTTCGGTAAAGGAGGTCAGCCGCGACAGGCTCTGCTCGACGCGTTCGACGCGCGGTGCAACGAAGGTGCCCGAGCCGTGCCGCTGGATCAGCACGCCACCGCGCACCAGATCCTGCACCGCCTTGCGCACGGTGACGCGCGAGACGTCAGCCTTCACCGCGATGTCGCGTTCGGACGGCAGCGCGTCGCCAGGGCCGAGCTGACCGCTCTTCACCGCTTCCTCGATCGTCTTCTTGAGCTGCAGGTAGAGCGGCGCGCCGTTCGCGCCATCCTTCACCGCGGCAAAAATGTCCGGAGGCGCATCAGCCATTCGCAGCCTCCTTCGCGAAGACACGCGCGGCCTTCGAAACGGCACCGCCGAGTGCATCCTGCTTCGGCTCGCGCACAATCCTGCGATAGCGCTCGGACAGGCGCGGCTCGATCAACGGCGCCAAGCCGCCAAGCAGGCAGAGCGGATCGCCGTCCCGCAATTGCAACGCATCGAGCGAAGCCTCAACCGCGCCGACTGCGCGCGTCAGTATCGTTTCGGCAACGATATCGCCCCGCGCCGCATAATCGAACACCATCGGCGCGAAGCCACCGAAGTCACCAGGCTTCGCTGTGGTGGTGAACTCGACCACGTCCTGCGCCTCGCCGCGGAACACCGCCAGCAGCGCCTCGGTCAGCGGCGACGTTTTGCGGATGCCGTCATGCGCAAGCAAGGTCTCCTCCAGAAGATCGCGCCCGATGCGCGCGCCTCCGCCCTGGTCGCCGATCAGGAAACCCCAACCGCCGACCTGCCGCGTCACGCCATCATGCCGCACCATGAAGGCAGTGCCTGTTCCCAAGATCGCCATCGCACCGTCGGCTTCGCCGATGGCACCTTCGAGCGCTATGGCGGAGTCCGTTTCGACGACGGAACGGCTGAAGGGAAGGATCGCTTCCAGCTGCCTGCGGTACGTGCCAACATTTGCGCCTGCGAGGCCAAGCAGCGCGGGCGTATTCGGGAGCAGCGCGGAATTGTGACCTGCTTCCTCAAAGGCGAGGCGTGCCGCCTCGACGATGCTTGCACGCGCGCCGGTCAGGTCAGTGCGGATGTTCGCCGCGCCTGACTTGGCGCGCGACAGGATCCGTCCGTCCGCCGTTGCCAGTGCAGCCCTGCAGCTCGTGCCGCCGCCATCGATGCCGAGAACAAAATCCACTGATTGCCGCTCCCTCCTGCTGGATAATACCAATAAAATACCAATATCCAAGTTTTAATTTCGATTGCTCGTTTCTTAATCAATAAATCATTGAAATGTATGCGCTTTGTGGGCGGGTAGCCCGCACCAGCGCCAAAAGGTGTTAACCCCACGCTGGACAAGTGGTATTTTTTTGGTATTGTCTCGGTTAATGGGAGAAGAGGAATGGCGCAAGCGCCGGTAAGCGTTCGTACCGAGCAGGTGCACAGCCGCGCGAAAGGGCTCGACGTGAAGTCGCCCGAGACTGTGCTCCGCCTTCTGGCCGACGCCCAGATTGAAGCTGCGGCTTCCGCAAAACAAGCCGTCGAAGCCATCATCGATGGCGCCGAGCGCGCCGCGACCTGCCTGAGGAACGGCGGCAATCTCGCTTATTGCGGCGCCGGAAGCTCGGGCCTTATGGCGCTGGCGGATGCGCTGGAACTTCCCGGCACCTACGGCATCCCGCGCGACCGCATCAAGATCATCATCGCCGGCGGCAACACGGCACTTTCCGATCTCGCGGGCGCACCGGAAGACGATACAGAGCAGGCGGCGACAGACGTCGCACGCAACAAGATCGGCAAGGGCGACTGCCTGATCGCTGTTTCGGCCTCCGGCTCGACGCCCTATGCGGTCGCGGCGATGAAAGCAGCGCGCGCGGCCGGCGCGGAGACCATCGCCATCGCCAATAATGCCGGCGCACCGATGTTCGCACATGCCGACGTTGCCGTGCTGCTCGCCACGCCGCCGGAGATGATCGCCGGCTCGACGCGCATGGGCGCGGGTACGGCACAGAAGATCGCGCTCAACATGCTGTCGACACTGACGGCAATCCAGCTTGGCCACGTGCATGACGGCTACATGGTCAACCTTCACGCCGACAATATGAAGCTGAAAGGCCGCGCCGCGCGCATCGTGTCGTCGATCGCCAAGATCGACGAGACGGAAGCGGCGAAACGGCTGGAGGAAAGCGGCGGATCGGTCAAGGCCGCAGTGCTGATTGCCAAAGGCGTCGCCAGGGCCGACGCGGCGAAACTTCTCGACAGTTCCAACCAGAATCTGAGGCGAGCGCTTTCGAGCCTCGACGGGAGCAACGGCTCCCGCGCTACAGGAAGCATCTAACAGGGAGAACAGACAATGACACAAAGACTTCTGATCGCGCTTCTGCTCGGTTCGAGCATGCTCGCTTCCGCCGGCATCGCCGCCGCGCAGGACGCGACGCTGACCATCGAGAGCTGGCGCAACGACGACCTCGCGATCTGGCAGGAGAAGCTGATCCCAGCTTTCGAGAAGGCCAACCCCGGAATTAAGGTCGTGTTCGCGCCATCGGCGCCGACTGAGTATAACGCAGCGCTGAACGCCAAGCTGGACGCGGGTTCGGCTGGCGACCTGATCACCTGCCGTCCGTTCGATGCGTCGCTCGAACTCTACAACAAGGGCCATCTCGCCGACCTCACCTCGCTGCCCGGCATGGAAGGCTTCTCCAACGTCGCAAAGTCGGCCTGGCAGACCGACGACGGCAAGGCGACCTTCTGCGTGCCGATGGCGTCGGTCATCCACGGCTTCATCTACAATGCCGACGCTTTCGCCCAGCTCGGCATTGCCGTGCCGGCCACCGAAGCGGAATTCTTCGCCGCGCTCGACAAGATCAAGGCCGACGGCACCTACATCCCGATGGCCATGGGCACCAAGGACCTCTGGGAAGCCGCGACCATGGGCTACCAGAACATCGGCCCGAACTACTGGAAGGGCGAGGAAGGCCGCCTGGCGCTGCTCAAGGGCACGCAGAAGCTCACCGATCCGCAGTGGGTCGAGCCTTATGCGGTTCTGGCCAAGTGGAAAGACTATCTCGGCGACGGTTTCGAGGCGCAGTCCTATCCGGACAGCCAGAATCTCTTCACGCTCGGCCGCGCCGCGATCTATCCGGCCGGCTCGTGGGAAATCTCCGTCTTCAACACGCAGGCGCAGTTCAAGATGGGCGCCTTCGCACCGCCGGTGAAGAATGCCGGCGATACCTGCTACATCTCGGATCACACCGATATCGCGATCGGCATGAACGCGAAGTCGCCGAATGCCGAGGCCGCCAAGAAGTTCCTGTCGTGGGTCGCTTCGCCCGAGTTTGCGACGATCTATGCGAACGCGCTGCCTGGCTTCTTCTCGCTGTCGTCGACGCCGGTGAAGATGGAAGACCCGCTCGCGCAGGAATTCGTCTCGTGGCGTGACAAGTGCCAGTCGACGATCCGCTCGACCTACCAGATCCTGTCGCGCGGCACGCCGAACCTCGAAAACGAGACCTGGGTCGAGTCGGCCAACGTGATCAACGGCACCGACACACCGGAGGCCGCCGGCGAGAAGCTGCAGAAGGGGCTGGACAGCTGGTACAAGCCGGCGCAGTAAAAACCATCCGGAGCGCGCCAGCCTCTGCCGCGCTCCACCGATTTCGCATAGCATAAGCCCCCTCACCCTGCGGGGCATAGCACGTTGGGTGAGGGGGCTTTTCTGTATCTAGCGAACAAAAGCGACACATGGCCGCCACTCCAATATCGACGAAACGCCCGATCCGCTGGCACATCCTCGTGCTCCTGGCGCCGGCCGTGCTTGTCTACACGGCAGTGATGATCATCCCGCTGTTCGGCACGCTGCAGCTGTCGCTGTTCCGTTCGGTCGAACGTGTGCAGACCTTCGTCGGCTTCGACAATTTCCGTACCCTGTTCGGCGACCCGCGCTGGTCGGTGAATTTCTGGAACGCGCTGTGGAACAACACCTGGTTCTTCATCATCCACATGCTGGTGCAGAACCCGATCGGCATCCTGCTCGCCGCGCTGCTCTCTTCACCCAAGCTGCGCTTCAGCGCCTTCTACCGCACGGCGATTTTCATTCCGACGATCCTCTCTTTCGTCATCGTCGGCTTCGTCTGGAAGCTGATCCTGTCACCGATCTGGGGCGTTGCGCCGAATCTGCTCGACCTGGTCGGGTTGAAAAGCCTGTTCGCGCCGTGGCTCGGCAAGGAAGAATACGCCCTCACCACACTCGGCCTGATCTCGGTCTGGCAGTTCATCGGCATTCCGATGATGCTGATCTACGCCGCGCTGCTATCGATCCCGGATGAAGTTCTCGAGGCCGCCGAGATGGACGGCATCACGGGTGCTGCGCAATTCTGGAAGATCAAGCTGCCGCTCATCCTGCCGTCGATCGGCATCATTTCGATCCTCACCTTCGTCGGCAATTTCAACGCGTTCGACCTGATCTACTCGGCGCAGGGCGCGCTCGCCGGGCCGAATTTCTCGACCGACATTCTCGGTACATTCCTCTACCGCACCTTCTTCGGCTTCCAGCTTCAGCTCGGCGACCCGAACATGGGCGCGGCGATCGCCTCGATGATGTTCTTCATCATCCTGACGGGTGTGTGCATTTATCTCTTCGCCATCCAGACGCGGCTGAGACGGTATCAATTCTGATGAACACCGCGCGATCCTCCCTCCCCCGCACCGCCGCCGCGCATGCGATCCTGCTCGCCTATACGGTGATCGCACTGTTTCCGGTGATGGTGATCATCATCAATTCGTTCAAATCGCGGAACGCGATCTTCCGCTCACCGCTGACGCCACCCGGACCGGAGACCTTCGACCTGATCGGCTACACGACCGTGTTGTCGCAAGGCGATTTCGTTGGCTATTTCGGCAATAGCCTGATCGTCACCGTCGGGTCGCTGTTCTTCGTGCTGCTGTTTGGCGCCATGGCTGCCTTCGCGCTGTCGGAATATCGCTTTCGCGGCAACACGCTGATGGGGCTCTACCTGGCGCTCGGCATCATGATCCCGATCCGCCTCGGCACGGTCGCGATCCTGCAGCTGATGGTCGCGTCAGGGCTCGTCAACACGCTGACGGCGTTGATCCTCGTCTACACCGCGCAGGGCCTACCACTCGCTGTCTTCATCCTCTCCGAATTCATGAAACAGGTGTCCGACGACCTGAAGAATGCCGGTCGCATCGATGGGCTCTCGGAGTACCGCATCTTCTTCCGGCTGGTGCTGCCGCTGGTGCGGCCGGCGATGGCGACAGTCGCAGTCTTCACCATGATCCCGATCTGGAACGACCTCTGGTTCCCGCTGATCCTCGCGCCGTCGGAAGAGACCAAGACCGTCACGCTCGGGGCGCAGATCTTCATCGGCCAGTTCGTGACCAACTGGAACGCGGTGCTGGCGGCGCTGTCGCTCGCCATCCTGCCGGTGCTGGTGCTCTACCTGATCTTCTCGCGCCAGCTTATCCGCGGCATCACCTCGGGAGCCGTAAAGTGATGTCCGTCAGCGAAATCGAAAGGCATTCCGCAGTGACCACCAAACCCCTCCGCGTCGTCGTCGCCGGACTCGGCAATATGGGCAAGAGCCATGCGCTGGCCTATGAAACGAACCCCGGCTTCGAGATCGCCGCGCTTATCAACCGCTCGGATGTGAAGCTGCCAGCCGCGCTGCAGAAGTACGAGATCAAGCGCTCGTTCGAGGACGCGCTGCGCGACGAAAGACCCGACGTCGCGTCGATCAACACCTATTCCGACAGCCATGCCGACTATGCCGTGCGGGCGATGGAAGCCGGCTGCCATGTGTTCGTCGAAAAGCCGCTGGCGACGACACTCGCCGACGCCAAGCGCGTGGTTGCGGCGGCGAAAGCGAACGGGCGCAAGCTCGTCATCGGTTACATCCTGCGCCACCATCCTTCGTGGATTCGCCTGATCCAGGAATCGCGCGCGCTCGGCGGACCTTATGTCTTCCGCATGAACCTCAACCAGCAGTCCTCCGGACACACCTGGGAGACACACAAGCAGCTGATGAAAACAACCTCGCCGATCGTCGACTGCGGCGTGCACTATCTCGATGTGATGTGCCAGATCACCGATGCCAAACCCCTCGAGGTGCGCGGCATGGGCGTGCGGCTCACCGACGAAATCGATCCGGCGATGTACAATTACGGGCACCTGCAGGTGCTGTTCGAGGACGGCTCGGTGGGCTGGTACGAGGCCGGCTGGGGGCCAATGATCTCGGAGACGGCTTTCTTCGTGAAGGACGTAATCTCGCCGAACGGCTGCGTGTCGATCGCGATGAACGAGAGGGCGACGAAATCCGACGATGTCGACGCGCACACCAAGACGAATTTGATCCGCGTGCACAAAGCCGCAACCGGGAAGGATGGCACGTTCACGACACCCGACCTGGATCTTTCCATGGCAAACGAGCCCGGCCATCAAGAACTGTGCGACCGCGAACAGGCATTCCTGCTGAAGGCGATCCGCGAAGACATCGATCTCACGCGGCACATGGACGACGCGGTGAAGTCTCTCGCGGTCTGCCTCGCAGCGGATGAAAGCGTTCGAACGGGGAAGGCGGTGCGGTTGTAATGGGTTCACTCGTCATCCAGGACATCAGAAAATCCTTCGGCAAGGTCGAGGTGCTGAAGGGCATCGATTTCGACGTGAAGGACGGCGAGTTCGTTGTCTTCGTCGGGCCGTCGGGCTGCGGCAAGTCCACGCTGCTGCGCGTGATCGCGGGGCTTGAGGATGCGACGTCCGGCGCGGTCGTCATCGACGGCGAGAACGTCATCAACACACCGCCCGCCAAGCGGGGCATCGCGATGGTGTTCCAGACATACGCGCTCTACCCGCACCTCAACGTGCGCGACAATATGGGCCTCGGCCTCAAGCAGGCCGGGGCGCCGGCGGAGCAGATCGCAAAGCGCATCGCCGCGTCATCCGCCATGCTGTCGCTCGACCCGTATCTGGAACGGCGCCCGGCGGAGCTGTCCGGTGGTCAGCGACAGCGTGTCGCCATCGGCCGCGCGCTGGTGCGCGAGCCGAAGCTTTTCCTGTTCGACGAGCCGCTGTCGAACCTCGATGCGGCACTGCGCGTCAATACGCGGCTGGAGATCGCGCGGCTACATCGCGAGCTGAAGGCGACGATGATCTACGTCACGCACGACCAGGTCGAGGCGATGACGCTGGCCGACAAGATCGTCGTGCTGAATGCTGGGCAGATCGAGCAGATCGGCGCGCCGATGGAGCTTTACAACGCGCCGGCCAATCTATTCGTCGCCGGTTTCATCGGCTCACCGAAGATGAACTTCATTGACGGCGCGCGGCTGGGCGAAACCGCGAAGACGGTGGGCGTGCGGCCCGAGCACATTTCAGTGGATGCCGGCAAAGGCGAATGGAAAGGCACCGTTGTGCATGTCGAGCATCTCGGCGCCGACACGAACCTCTATCTCGATTGCGAAAAGGCCGGCCTCATCACAGTGCGCATCTTCGGTGAATACCGGGCCGAGCCGGGCGCCGTGCTCTTCGCATCGCCTGACGCTACGAAGATGTTCCGATTTAACGAGAGCAGCCGACGGATCGGCTAGGCGCTGACCCTAGCGCGCTTGCGAGCCGGCATGGTCATCGCAACCACGCCTGCCACGACGCAGATCAACCCGACCCAGGCCGAAGAGCTCAGTGCTTCGCCGAGGAACAGCACGCCGATCGCCACACCGATCGGGACGCGCAGATAGGCCTGCGATGTCGTGCCGACCGTTCCGAGCGTGTGGATCAGCCGGAAATAGATCGCGAAGGCAAGCGCAGTCGAGAACACGGACAAAGCGATCAGCGCCGCGATGGATCCGGTGGATGGCGCGAGCGTCCACGGCCGATCGACGACGAGGCTCAGCGGGATGAGCAGCGCCGCGCCGGCCGTCAGCGAGCCGGCCGCGGGAAGCAGCGGATCGAGACCCTTGAAGCCGCGACCAAAGATGACCGCACAGGCGTAGCAGACCGACGCCACGACGATTGCGAGCTGCGGCACGAGATCGCCGCCCAAACCGCCGAGCGCCTCGACGCCGATGATCAGGGAGATGCCTGCAATGCCTGCGGCGACGCCGAACAGTTTTCTCGCCGTCACCGGCTCGTGGCGCGTCACCGCAACCGTAATCAGGAAGGCGAAGATCGGCGTCGTCGAGTTGAGGATGGTGGCAAGGCCGGCATCGACGCGAAGCTCGGCCCAGGCAATCAGCGTGAACGGGATGACGCTGTTGATGCAGGCCTGGATGAGAAAACGTCGCCACGTTTCGGCATCGCGTGGGATCGACAGCCGGCGCCAGAAGATGATCGCCCACAAAATACCGCCGGCGATCAGCGTGCGCGCCGCGATAAAGGTAATCGGCGGGATCGTCTCCACGCCGATCTTGATGAAGGTGTAGGACGCGCCCCAGAGCGTTGAGAGCAGCAGGAGTAGCGCGAGTTCGGTCGGCAGGCTGGTCTTTTCAGCGGTCATCGGATCTGGTCTCGTGTGAGCGTTTCGGCTGCTCACACCTAGCCTGGCATTGGGGCATGATGCTTCGATGCCGGGCGAAGCGTCCTTGCACAAAGTCGATCTGAAGCGACCCCACCCGGCCAGCCTTTGGCTGGCCACCCTCCCCTCAAGGGGGAGGGAGCGCGCCGTGCTTCCTCAGCCGTCCTGGACGCACACCTGCATCTGCGTGCCGAGGCCCTCGATACCGAGCTCGACCTTGTCCTTGGCCTTCAGGAATTTCGGCGGGTTCATGCCCAGGCCGACCCCGGGTGGCGTGCCGGTGGAGATGATGTCGCCGGGCTGCAGCGACATGAACTGGCTGAGGTAGGCGACAAGATATTTGACGCCGTAGACCATCGTCTTGGTCGAGCCGTTCTGCATCATCTTCCCGTTGACCTTCAGCCACATCTTCAGGTCCTGCGGATCGGCGATCTCGTCCTTGGTCACCAGCCATGGGCCGATCGGGCCGAAGGAATCCGCCGACTTGCCCTTGGTCCACTGGCCGTGGCGCTCCTGCTGGAATTCGCGCTCCGAAACATCGTGCGCGACGCAGTAACCGGCGACGTAGTCCATGGCGTCCTTCTCGGAGACGTATTTCGCGGTCTTGCCGATGACGACGGCGAGCTCGACCTCCCAGTCGGTCTTCTTCGACTTCTTGGGGATGAGCAGCGTGTCGTTCGGGCCGGTGATCGCCGATGTCGCCTTCATGAAGATGATCGGCTCCGGCGGCACGGTCGCGCCCGTCTCAGCGGCATGGTCGGAATAGTTCAGCCCGATGCAGATGAACTTGCCGACGCCGGCCACGCAAGGACCGAAGCGCGGATTGCCGCGCACCGCCGGCAGCGTCTTCGGGTCGATCTTGCCGAGCTTCTTCAGCGTTTTCGGGTCGAGCGCCTTGCCCGCAATGTCATCCACGTGACCCGACAGGTCACGGATCTTTCCGTCCGCATTGACCAGACCCGGCTTCTCCTTACCCGCACTGCCGTACCGCACTAGTTTCATAGAATATCCCTCTCCAGCAATTTTACCCGGCGCCGTCATGGCATAGGTCGCGCCGAGCGCCAACATCCTTTACCGGACAATTGTGATCCAGGCATTCCCTCTGCCGTCTCGAATGTGTTTCAATCATCCTGGCAGTGCCCGGGAGGAAACATGTTCGTCGACACGCATCTGCATCTCATCGACCGGTCGCGGCTTTCCTATCCATGGCTGTCGGGAAATGCGGCACTCAACCACGACTTCTCCTATGCGCAATATGCGAAGGAGGCGCTGCGCGCCGGCATCGCCGACGTGCTGCACATGGAGGTGGATGTCGATGAGAAGGATATGGCACGCGAGACCGAGTTCATACGCGCGCAGGCGCAGCAGAAGGGCAATCTGATTCGTGGAGTCACAGCCGCTTGCCGCCCGGAGAATGCGGACTTTCCCACCTATCTTGAAAAATGCCTCACCGACCCGTTCGTCAAGGGTTTTCGGCGTGTGCTGCACGTCATGCCGGACGAGCTGTCAGAAAGCACTCTATTCCGCGAAAACATCAGGCGGCTGAACGGTACTGGCAAACATTTCGATCTCGTTGTGCAACCGCATCAGATTCCGCGCGCCGCGGCGCTCATCGATCTTGCGCCGGACACGCAATTCATCCTCGACCATTGCGGCGTGCCCGACATCAAGGGCCGGGCCGAGCATCCCTGGCGCGAGAACATCGCCGAGATCGCCAAGCGGCCGAATGTGACCGCGAAGATTTCCGGCGTCGTCGCCTATGCCGATCCGGAGAGCTGGACGGCGGAAACACTCCGACCCTGGGTCGAGCATGTGATTGGCTCGTTCGGTTGGGATCGCGTCGTCTGGGGCTCCGACTGGCCGGTCTGCACGCTGGGCGGTGGGCTGCTGCACTGGATCGCGGCAACCTTCGCGCTGACGGCCGGGTGTAGCCTCGACGAGCGCGAACGGCTGTTTTGGCGGAATGCGGATAAGATTTGGAACCTCGGCCTCGCAGCCAAGGCAAAAGCCTAATCCCCGTACGGCACCCAGACGTTCTTCACTTCGATCGCCTTGCGCAGAAAGGTCTCACCGGCAACGTCTTCGGAGCGCCAGTCGACCGATTTGCCGTTGGAGGTCCAGACGCGCTTCAAATTGCCGATCGACTCGACCTCCGCCGCGCGGCAGACATCCGCGTTAGCGACGAGCCACAGCCCGTCGACATCGTCATGTTTGGCAAGCACCGCGGCGAGTTCCGCCGCCTTGCCGGTGACGACGTTGATCGAACCGCCCGGCAGATCGGAGTACTCGATGACCTGATAGAGGTCAGTGGCAAGCAGCGGGTATTTCTCCGACGGCACCGCAACAACCGTATTGCCCATCGCCAGCGCCGGCGCGACCATAGAGACGAAGCCGAGCAGCGGCTGCTCATCGCTGCAGACGATGCCGACGACGCCGACAGGCTCATGCAGCGCCAGCGTCACCGCGCGCGCCGGGGGCTGATGCGCCCTGCCCTCAAACTTGTCGGCCAGTCCGGCGAACTCAAACAGCCGCTCGATCGACAGATCGACCTCGGCGCGCGCGGCTTTCGCCGTCGCGCCGGTGAGCTGCGTCAGCCGCGCGGCGAATTCGTCAGCGCGGATGGAGAGGTTTTCGGCGAGGAAATAGAGTACCTGGCTGCGATTGTAGGCGGTCGCGTCCGGCCACGCCTTGCAGCCACGTGCGGCCGACACCGCGTCGCGGATGTCCTTGCGATTGCCGAGGCCGACTTCGCCCGCCAGCTTGCCTTTTCGATCGGCGACGCCGAGCGAATAATTGCCATCGGGACGAACCTGCTTGCCACCGATGAACAGCTTTGCCGTACGGTCGATCTGCAGACTGCCTTCGGCACGCTCGATCGCCTTGGCGTTCTTCGCCGCCGGCTTGATCGCGGCGCCATACGGCAGCGGCGCCTTCAGATATTCGAACATGCCTTCGCGCCCGCCCTCGCGGCCGAAACCGCTCTCGCGATAGCCGCCGAAGCCGCAGGCGGCGTCGAACATGTTGGTGCCATTGATCCACACCACGCCGGCCTTCAGCTGCGGCGCAACATGTAGCGCGAGGTTGATGTTCTCACTCCACACCGAGGCGGCGAGGCCGTAACGCGTGTTGTTGGCGAGCTCGATGCCCTCTTCGGTATTGCGGAAGGTCATCGCCGCCAGAACCGGGCCGAACACCTCTTCCTGCGCGAGGATGTTGGCCGGCGCCACATTCGTGGCCAACGTCGGCAGAAAATAGTAGCCGGAAGACGGCAGCGCATTGTCCGGCTGCCAGCACTGTGCGCCCTGCTTGGCGCCTTCGGCGACGAGGCCGCTGACACGGTCGAGCTGCGTGCGGTCGACCAGCGGGCCGATGTCGGTGTTCTTGTCGAGCGGCGCTCCGATACGCAGCCGGCCCATGCGCGTCTTCACCTTGGCGATGAAGGCTTCGGCAATGCCTTCCTGCATCAACAGGCGCGAGCCGGCGCAGCAGACCTGACCCTGATTGAACCAGATGCCGTCGACGAGGCCCTCGACCGCCGAGTCGAGATCGGCGTCCTCGAACACCATGAACGCGGATTTGCCGCCGAGTTCCAGCGACAGTTTCTTGCCCGAGCCGGCGGTCGCCTTGCGGATGATCTTGCCGACCTCGGACGAGCCGGTGAAGGCGATCTTGTCGACATCCGGATGATTGACGATCGCCGCACCCGCTTCGGCCGCGCCGTGCACGATATTGACGACGCCTTTCGGCACGCCGGCGCGTTCGCAGATCTCGGCGAACAGCGCGGCGGTCAGGGGCGTGAACTCGGCTGGCTTCAGCACGACGGTGCAGCCGGCGGCGAGCGCGGGCGCGATCTTCCACGCCAGCATCAGCAGCGGGAAATTCCACGGGATAATCTGGCCGACGACACCCGCAGCCTCATAGCCGGGGAACTCACGGTCCAGTGACTGGGCCCAGCCCGCATGATGGATGAAATGGCGGATCGCCAGCGGCACATCGATATCGCGGCTCTCGCGGATCGGCTTGCCATTGTCGATCGATTCCAGCACGGCGAGCAGTCGCTGGTGACGCTGCATGCCGCGGCCGATGGCGTAGAGCACCTTGGCCCGCTCGAAGCCGGATTTCGCGCTCCATTTCGGCAGTGCCTTGCGGGCGGCGCTCACGGCAGCGTCGATGTCGGCTGCGGTGGCTTCCGAAATGTCTGCGAGCTTCTTGCCGGATGACGGTTCGCTGGTGGCAAAGGTCTTGCCGGACGATGCGGCAACCCATGCGCCGTTGATGAAGAGCGCCTTGCCGAAATCCTTCGCGGCGAGCCAGGCATCCGCCTCGTTGCGCGCTTCCGGCGCCGGGCCGTAATCCATGGTGGCGTAACGTTCGAGAATATTCATCATGACCTCCCGGAGGGTCCGCAGTAGCGATCGTTATTGCGTCACGCCATTGCGTGGCGGTGGTTCGCCGAATAGTGACCGGTGAGATGGTGCTCGAGCTGGCGCTCGATGTCGGTCAAAAGGCTCGACGCGCCGAAGCGGAACAGTTCCGGCTCCAGCCATGGCCGGCCAAGTTCTTCCTTCATCAGCACCAGCCAGTCGAGCGAGGCTTTCGCCGTCGAGATGCCGCCGGCCGGCTTGAAGCCGATCAGGAAGCCGGTTTCCTCGAAATAGGCGCGGATGGCGCGCACCATCGACAGGCCAACGGGCAAAGTCGCATTGACGCTTTCCTTGCCGGTCGAGGTCTTGATGAAGTCCGCGCCAGCCATCATCGCGACCATCGAGGCCAGCATGACATTGCGCAGCGTGGCGAGATCGCCGGTGCCGAGGATCACCTTGATGTGCGCTTCGCCGCACGCGGCGCGCATCTCGACGATCTCGTCGTAAAGCTCCTGCCATTTGGCGCCGTAGACCAGCCCGCGCGGAATGACGACGTCGATCTCGTCGGCGCCGTCAGCGACGGACGCTTCGATCTCCTTCAGCCTGGTGCCAAGCGGCGCAAGACCGTGCGGGAAGGCCGTCGAGACGGCGGCGACATGAATGCCGGTGCCCTTCACCGCATCGACGGCGGTCGCGACGAACGGATGATAGACGCAGACGGCGGCGGGGTGGATGTTCGCGCCCTCAATGCCCAGCGCCTTGACGATGTCCGCGCGCAGCGGATTGACGGCCTTGGCACAGAGACGGCGCACGCGCTCGTCCGTGTCATTGCTGTTCAGCGTGGTCAAATCCATGAGCGAGACGGCACGCAGCAACCAGGCGGCCTGCGCATCCTGCTTGACGGAGCGGCGCTTGGTGAGCGTCGCGATGCGGCGCTCCAGCGCAGAGCGATTCACGTTGCGCATGGATTCGAGGAAGCCGAGGTCGAGCTTCATGCCGGGGTTGCGGGCAATGCCGTGGCCGGTCGTCTCGACGGAATTTGCTGCGACGCGGGCCGGAAGCGCTGTGACCTTGGCGGTCACGCGGCCATCGGCGGTGGCTTCAAAGTCGGCTTGCTGGCTCTTGCTGCTCATCCCTTGGCCTCTTCCCGCGACGGTATGTGCTTGGGTTCGAGCACCATACAGTCGAACGCGCTCCTCCACGAGTCCCGCGCCGCCCTTAGCCTAAATTCGCAGCCGGCGCATCAAGATTTTGATCAAACGGTCAAAATTCGGACGATCAGACCTGGCCGAGCACGCGTTCGAAATAAGGATCGCGCGGATAATAGTCCGGGTGGCTGCCGCTGAAGTGCAATTCCGTCATCTGGAGGGCCGACAGACCCTCCACTTTGTATGTGCGGAAACCCGGGCCGCTGCCACCGCTGCGCTGCACAGCAGACAGCCGCAACTGGTTCTTGTCGTCGTAACCAAGGATATAGGGGTCTGCCGTGCGCTGCTTGCCTTCATAGGTGAAGGACAGGACGCGGCGCTTCTGGATGGCCGTGAGGATGGTTTTGACGTCGATCATGACCTCTCCGGTCAGCTTTGGCCGGAGAGTATAACGTCAGGCGCGAGACGGACTAGCCGACGAAAGCGCGTTCGACGACGAAGGCTGCCGGCTTGTGGTTCGAGCCTTCCTCGAAACCCCGTGCCTCTACGAGCTGCTTGACGTCGTTCAGCATCGCCATCGAGCCGCAGATCATGATGCGGTCGGTTTCGGGATCGAGGCCGCCAATGCCAAGATCGGCGAAGATATGACCATCCTCGATGAGACGCGTGATGCGGCCCATACGCGATGTGGTTTCGCGCGTTGTCGTCGAATAGAGCGTAACGCGACCCTGGGTGAGCTCGCCGATCAGCGGATCGTTCTTCAGGCCTTCGAACAGCTCGACGCCGTAGGCGAGCTCGGCCTCGTCACGGCAGGTGTGGGTGAGCACGATTTCTTCGAATTTCTCGAAGGTCTCCGGATCGCGCACCAGGCTGGCGAACGGCGCGATGCCCGTGCCGGTGGAAATCATGAACAGGCGCTTGGCCGGGGTCAGCGCATCGAGAACCAGCGTGCCGGTCGACTTCTGGCGCATCAGCACCGTGTCGCCCGGAACGATCATCTGCAGATGCGAGGTCAGCGGACCATCCGGCACCTTGATCGAGAAGAACTCGATCTCCTCGTCCCAGGACGGGCTGGCGATCGAATAAGCGCGGAACACCGGCTTCTCGGCATTCGGCAGGCCGATCATGACAAACTCGCCCGAACGGAAGCGGAAGCTCTGCGGGCGGGAGATGCGGAAGGAGAAGAGCTTGTCCGTATAATGCTTCACCGACGTGACCGTCTCGGCGAACACGTTGGCCGGGATCGGGAAGCGGGGCGCTTCCTGCTCAACCAGTTTCAGGGCCGAAATATCCTGCATTTTCCTGTCCTTGGTGCCAGCCAATGGCGGTCGCGCGTGCACGCACGTTGCAAAGCCCTGGCCATGGCTGGGAGCTGCTTGTCTGGCTGGATTATTAGTGTACAAATGAGTTTCAGGTCAAGATCAAGGTGGGAAAAGCCTTTCCAAACTGCGGCTTGGCAATGGTCTGGCATTCCGGTTTTCGAGCATGGCGGAGAAAGATCGGTCAGGCGCTGTCGTAGCCGGCATTGACGTCGGCGGCACCTTCACGGACCTGATCCTGATCGATGGCGGCGCCGGCAAGGTGCACATCGCCAAGACGCCGACCACGCCGGAAAACCAGGCGTTCGGCGTTGTCGCAGCGCTCGCCGACACCGGTTACCCGGTCAGCGACATCGACCTGATCGTGCACGGCACGACGACCACTACCAATGCGGTGCTGGAGCGGCGGCTGGCCAAAACCGGCATGATCACGACGCGCGGCTTCCGCGACATCATCGAACTTGGCCGGCGCACGCGGCCGCAGCCCTATGGCATGACCGGCGTGTTCGTGCCGGTGATCCCGCGTAATCTCAGGCAGGAGGTCAGCGAGCGCGTCGAGGCTTCGGGCACTATTCGCACCGCGCTGGACGAAGCGGAGGTGCGCGCGGCGGCCGAGGCGCTGAAGGCGGCCGGCTGCGAGTCGCTGGTCATCCACTTCCTGCACGCTTACGCCAACCCATCGCATGAACGCCGCGCCGCAGAGATCGCGCGCGAGATCTGGCCGAACGACCACATCACCATGGGCCACGCGCTGCTGTCGGAAGCGCGCGAGTTCGAGCGCGGCGTGACGGCGTCGGTGAACGCATCCGTGCGGCCGATCCTGGAGCGCTATATCGGCCGGCTGCGGAGCGAACTCGGAGGCCGCGGCTACAAACGCGACTTCCTGATAATGAACGGCAATGGCGGCATGATCTCCGCCCGTTTCGTCACCGAGGAAGCGGCGAAGACCGTTATGTCCGGCCCCGCGTCCGGCGTCATCGCGGCCGCCTATACGGGAAAACGTGCCGGCTACGCCAACCTCGTCACCTACGACATGGGCGGCACCTCGACCGATGTCGCGCTGATCCGCAATGCAGAGCCGGTCGTCTCGAACGATATCGAAATCGAATATGCGATGCCGATTCACGTGCCGATGGTCGATGTGCACACGGTCGGCGCAGGCGGCGGTTCGATTGCGCGGGTCGACGCGGCCGGGCTGATCCAGGTCGGGCCGCAAAGTGCGGGCGCTTCGCCCGGGCCGATCTGCTATGGCCGTGGCGGCACGGAGCCGACGATCACCGACGCGAACCTCGTGCTCGGCCGGCTGGCGCCACGCAAGCTGCTGGCGGTGAGCGATCCAGTGACGGCCGACGATGTGCGCGCGATCTTCGCCGAGAAGATCGGCGCACCGACAGGCCTCGATGGCGTCGAGGCTGCGGGCGCGGTGCTGCGGCTCGGCAACCTCAAGATGGCCGGCGCAATCCGCATGGTGTCGGTGTCGCGCGGTCACGACCCGCGCGATTTCGCGCTGTTCGCCTTCGGCGGTGCCGGACCACTCCATGCGTCCGCGCTGGCGCGGGAGCTGGGACTGCCAAAGGTGCTGGTGCCGGCACGGCCCGGAATCACCAATGCGCTCGGCTGCGTGGTGGCCGACCTGCGGCATGATTTCGTCAATACGCTGAACCAACCGGTCGCCGCGCTCGACGAAGCGCGCGTGACGGAAGTGCTGGAGGCGCACCGCGCTGAGGGCGAGGCACTGATTGCCAAGGAGGCAGCGACGCCAAAGGAAATCAGATTTCTCCATTCGGCGGACATGCAGTTCGTCGGCCAGACTCATATCCTCAATGTTCGCCTGCCCTCGACGGCGATCGCGAAGGCGGATCTGCAGGCGCTGTTCGACAAATCCTATTTCGAGCGCTTTAAGGTGAAGCTGCCGGAGATCCGCGCCAACCTCGTCAACCTCAACACATCTGTCATCGGCGTGCGTCCCGATGTCGATCTGTCGCGGCTGATCGATCCTGCCGGCCGTGCGGCAACGCTCGACGGCGCGCTGAGTGAACGGCGTCAAGTCTGGTTCGACGGCACGTGGATCGACACGCCGGTGTATGCTCGCGAACAGCTGCCACTGGATGCGGTGATCACCGGACCGGCGATCCTCGAGCAGATGGATGCGACAACGGTGGTGGAGCCGGACGATCGCGTGACGAGCGACAGGGATGGGAATTTGGTGATCGAGGTGCAAGCGTAATGATCGTAAGCACCCCCGGCAGGAAGGATGGCATGACCCTCGACGCCATCACGCTCTCCGTCATCCAGGCCGCGCTCCAGCAGACCTGTGACGAGATGGACCTAGCCTTCTCACGCGCCGCATTCTCGCCGGTGATTGCCGAAGCGAACGACCGCTCCGACGGCATCTACTCGGCAGTCGACGGCTCGCTGATCGCGCAGGGCGCCGGCGGGCTGCCGGTGTTCGTCGGCGTCATGCAATATTCGACGAAGACGATCATCGAGATGATTGCCGCGGGGCGCTGCCTGCCGCCGGAAGACGGCGACATCTACATCGTCAACGACCCATACCTCGGCGGCACGCATCTGATGGACGTGCGCTTCGCCAAGCCGGTCTACCGAAACGGCAAGCTGTTCTGCTGGCTCTCCAATACAGGTCACTGGCCTGACATTGGCGGCGCGGTGCCTGGCGGCTTTTCCGCATCGGCCACCGCGGTGGAGCAGGAGGGGTTGCGGCTGCCGCCGGTGAAGCTTTTCAAGAAGGGCGAACTCGATCCGGAAATCTACGCCATCATCACGTCCAACATCCGCGTTGCCGACCAGCGCATCGGCGACATCAAGGCGCAGGCCGCCGCGCTGATGGTCGGCGAAGAGCGCCTTGCCGCGATCCTTGATCGCTATGGCGACGAAACAGTGCTCGCCGCGATCGAAGAATTGCGCCGGCGTGCCGCACAGCAGATGCGCGCCAACATCGCCCGCATCGCGGACGGGACCTATCGCTCGAAGGCGTTTGTCGATTCCGACGGCGTGGTCGATGCGCCGCTGACGATCGCACTGTCCGTCGAGAAGACCGGCGACACGCTCACCTTCGATTTTTCCGAATCCTCGCCGCCGTGCCAGGGGCCGATGAACAGCGTGCTCGCCACAACGCTGTCCTCCGTCTATCTCGCAATGCGCCATATATTTCCCGATGTGCCGATCAGCGCCGGCGCGTTTGAGCCGGTGATCGTCAAGCGGCCGGAAGGCACATTTCTCGACGCGAAATATCCACGGCCGGTGTCGGGCTGCGCTGCGGAGGTGTCGCAGCGCATCGCCGAGTCGGTGTTCGCGGCAATCGTGCAGGCGCTGCCCGACGAGGTGACTGCCGCGCCCGCCGGCTCTTCGGGCAATTTCGCGCTCGGCGGGCACGACCCGGCGCGCGGGCGCGACTTCGTCATGTACCAGATCTCAGGCGGCGGTTATGGCGGCAATGCCGATCATGACGGGCTGACCAATGGCTGCTCGACCATCGGCATTTCAAAATCGCCCCCCGTCGAGGTGATGGAGCAGGCCTATCCTGTGCTCTACCGGCGTTACGCGCTGCGCGAAGGTTCAGGTGGCGCGGGTAAACAGCGCGGCGGCTTCGGACTGCACTACGATGTCGAACTGCTGCGCGGTGAGGCACGCGCCTCCTTCGTCATGGATCACGGCCGGTTTGGGCCGCAGGGCGCGCTCGGCGGCCGCGACGGGCTCGTCAATTCCGTCACCGTCTGGCGGGATGGCAAGGCGCATGTGCCACCGCATCTTTCCAAGGAGCAGGACATTCCGCTGAAGGCCGGCGATCGCGTTGAGGTCGGCACGCCGGGTGGCGGCGGTTACGGCAATCCGAAAGAGCGCGACGCGGCGCTGGTCAGGCGTGACGTTGAGATGGGATATTACACGGCGGCGCAGGCGGAAGAGATGTTCGGCGTCCACACCAGCTAGGCAACCTTCGCCAGCAGGCGAAGGAACTGCTGCACTTCCTTGGCGGACAGGGGCGACAGCGTTTCTTCGGTGATCTCCTGCGCGAGCGCGATCAGCTTCTCCAGCGCCTGGCGACCTTCTGCGGTCAGGCTCACCATCAGCCGGCGCTTGTCCTGTTCATGCTTCGACAGATCGACGTAGCCGCGCGCTTTCAGGCGATCGATGACGCCCTTGATCGTGGCGGCGTCCATGGCGACCAGCGTGCCGAGCTGGTTCTGCGATGTCTCGCCGACATCGGCGAGTTTTGCCAGCGCGGCGAATTGCGGCGGCGTCAGGTCGGTGATTTTCGACGCGAAGATCGCGACGTGGCGCTGATGCGCCTTGCGCAGGATGAAGCCTACCTGTTCCTGCAGCCGATAGCTCTCATCCGGCTCGGCTTCGACAAGCTTCAGCAGGTTTTCCTCGCCTGTCATAGCACAGCACTCACTATCTTTGGCCGTCCCCGACCTTGATGTCCTTTGCTTCCAACCCACCCATGCGGCTGTGGATGCGGCCACCGCATGCCATGGCGAGGCAGAACAGAATCTCATTCGGCCTCGGGCCATCCGGGCACGAGACCGTCATCGCGTCGAAATGGCTGCGTACATAGGCAGCGTTGATATGGCCGAGTGGGATGTCGAGGCTCGTTTCGAGGCCGCCGACCTTCATTGCCGAGGGCACAATCGCCTTCGCCTGGCCGAGCCGCTCGCGCATCGCATATCCGCCCGGTACATGCCAGAGCGCGCCATGCTCCAGCTCGCCATCAATGCCAACGATCGCGCCTTTGCCATAACCGTCGATCGCCTTGAGGTCGCCGCCGAGCGCCGAAATCATGCGATCAGTCAGCATCAGGCCGAGCGGCTTCAGGTCGTCCATCGCGGGCTGAACGTTTTCCTCGTAGCGGCCCGCGAAGGGGTTTTTGACCAGCGCCATCGCCGCCACGCGCCGGCGCGGCGCGTCCGCCGGCCCGCCACCGTCATGCGCAATTTCCTCGACCAGGATCGAGATTTTTCGGATCGGGAAATCAGGCATATGCGAGTTCTCGTTTCGAGATGGAAATGGGACCGCCGACACGGCTCTCGCCGGACAGGAAAAGCGCTGAGGCTACGATCAGGCCGCGCTTGCGCAATTGATCGGCAGCGGCGAGCCCCGCATCGAGCGCGCGATTGATTTCGGATCGAGATAGCGCGCCGACGCCGGTCGTTGCCAGTCGCGGGCCAAGATCGCTGTCCGGCGCAAGCTCAGCTGCGGGAGTACGCCTAATTGCGGAATGACCCGGCAGGTCGACTGCATTGGCGATGATCGTCGCGGCGGCATCGGCAGCAGCAGCACTCTCGGCAAGCACCGTCACCGCATCCGCAATGCCGAGCGAAAAACTGCGCCCGCGCCAGCCACTGGTTGCTATACCGCGGATGGAATCACCGGCGTGAATCTCGACGCGGTCGGAGAGGCCGTGACCGGTGTCAGCGATCGCCGCCTTGATCGACTGGCCCGGCGCGATATAGAGCGCGATGTCGCCGCCGTCATTGACGTAAGCCTTGTCGAGTTTACGATCTGCGACCATCGCCGCCAGCATCTCGTCGGCCACTGCACCCGCGACTGCCGCCATGGGTGTGATGAAGACGGACGCATGTTTCGATACAGCGGCTTCCATGCGCCGCGCGGTCGGGCCAGAGAACACGCGCGGTTCAAGCTTCGCCGGTCGCCGCAGCTCGGTCAGCTCTTCTACAAGTTCGCCGAGGATCGTCTGGAAGCGCGCAGCCGCCTGTCGGTAGGCGGCCTGACGCTCGCCTTCATCGCCGAAGGCCTCGACGATCAAGTCGATCGGCCCATGGTTCATGTGCAGACGGCGGCCGTCCGGCAGCCAGGAGATCCGCGGTCCGGTCATGACGGCACGCGGTAGAGCTGCTGCAGCGGCGGCCAGATATTGCCAGAGGGCGGTATGCCGAGGCGGCGCTCGTTCAGATATTCGCCACCACGCGCCAGCACATCGCCGACGCTGCGCACCTCATCCATATGGCCGCCGAGGCAGCGGTAATCATCCAGCCGCAGCGTGAATTCGATCGGCGCGACAAGTGCGGGCGTCGGCACGTAGCCGAACGAATTGTCCGGCGTGCGCATAACATCGACCATGATTGTTATGCCGCCACCCGGCCAGACATAGGCCGGCGCGCCGCCGACCGTGACATAGGTCTTCAGGCCCTGCACCGAGCGCGTGAGATTGACCGGGTTTTCCGTCACGCCGGCGCGCAGCGAACCCCCCGCACCGCCCATGAACAGCACCGTGCAGAGCGCCGGTTCGCAATTGTCCTCGATCAGCCCAACTGATTTGCGCAGCCGTTCCGGGAACGGCTTTTCGGCAGGTTTCAGATTTTCGTCGAGTTCGTAATAGGCGAACTGCTCGCCGGTCGTGGAGACCATCAGCAGCGACAGGCCCGGCCGCGCGCCTTTCTTAACGTTCCAGTCGCCAAGGATCGCCAGCGGATCGGAGATCGCCGTGCCTCCCCAGCCGAGTCCCGGCTCCGACACCTTGAAGTAGCGGCCGGGCGTCGAGCGTCGGCCCAGAATTTTGATGCCAGTGTCTTCCCAGCCGAGCACCTTGCCGGCCTGATGCTCCGACACGACGCCGGTGATGTGATCGTCCACCACGACGACCTCGTCCACCAGCCCGCGCCATTGCGATGCGAACATGCCGATCGTCGCCGAGCCGCAACCGACGCGCATGCGATGCTCGACCTTGCCGTCGATGATCGGCGCCTTGCCAGCTTCGACTACAACCGTCCCGCCGCCATCGATGGTCAGCTCCACGGGCTTCTTGTTGCAGAGGTTCATCAGCGCGTCGCAGGTGGCGCGGCCTTCCTGCTTAGAACCGCCCGTCAGGTGATGCACGCCGCCGAGCGACAGCATCTGCGAGCCGTATTCGCCGGTGGTCACATGGCCGATCGCTTCGCCTTCGGAACGCACGGTTGCGGCTTCAGGCCCGAGGTGGCGGTCCGTGTCGATCTTCACCTTGACGCCGCAATAGCTGAAGATGCCTTCGGTCACGACCGTGACGAGGTCGACGCCTTCGACCTCCTGGCTGACGATGAACGGGGCAGGCTTGTAGTCCGGATAGGTCGTGCCGGCGCCAATCGCGGTGACGAAGCGCTTCGATGTATTGACCGGATTTCCGTCCCACGCCTCGCCCTCGAATGGCACCAGCGGTGCGCCGGACTGACCAGCGTGCTCCAGCACGACCAGCGGATCGAGCCGAACGATCTTGCCACCGATATTGCCGTAGCGGTCGCAAGCGCCCGAGCGGCCGTCGGCGATGTAGCACATGACAGGGCAGGCATCGCAGCGGATCTTTTCCGCGACCTGCTTCTCGCCCGAATCGTGCGTGTCGAAACGTTCGGAGAGTTCGCTCATCGCGCTGCCTCCGCTTGCCTGATCGCTTCAAGCACGCGCGTCGGCGTCGCGGGCACTTTCGTCACCAGCACGCCGGTGGCGTGGCGGATCGCGTTGAGGATCGCCGGCGCGGTCGGGATCAGCACATGCTCGCCAAGGCCTTTCGCGCCGAACGGCCCTTCCGGATCAGGCACCTCGACGAGGATCGTCTCGATCGGGGGCACGTCACCGATCGTCGGGATGAGATAGTCGTGCAGATTCTCCGTGCGGCCGGGAATGTATTCTTCCATCAGCGCCATGCCGATGCCCTGCGCGATGCCGCCTTCGATCTGACCCTCGGCAAGCAGAGGGTTGATGGCGCGGCCGACATCATGCGCGGCGGTGATCTTGATCAGCTTCACAGTGCCGAGCTTCACGTCGACCTCGAGTTCCGCGATCTGCGCGCCATAGCCGTAGACGGCGTAGGGCTTGCCCTGCCCCTTGGCGTCCAGCGCTTCCGTCGGCGGGTCGTAGCTCTCCTCCGCCGCAAACACATAGCCGTCGCCGTTCGCCGGTATACTCGTCAGGTCAAGGCGACGTATCGCATCCCCCTCGCGCACGATCAGGCAGGCCGACTCGAGCGCCAGCGTTGCCGCAGCCGAGACGTTGGCGGCGCGCAAGATCTGCTCGCGCAACACGCCGGCCGCTTTCTCAGCCGCCTTGCCGGAGACGTAGGTCTGGCGCGATGCAGACGTCTTGCCGGCGTCAGGCGTAATGGCGGTGTCAGCGCCCTTCAACTCGAATGCCGACAGTGGCAGGCCGAGCGCGTCCGCGGCGATCTGCGTGATAACCGTGTTCGAACCCTGGCCGATATCCACCGCGCCCTGGTGCAGAACGACCGCGCCGTGCGGCGAGATGCCGATCTTCATGGTCGAGGGGTTGGGCAGCGAGGTGTTGCCGCAACCATACCAGCATGAGGCAATGCCGACGCCACGCCGCATGGTTTCGTGCGCCGCGTTGAACGCCTCCGCATCGGCAAGCGCGCGCTGCCAGTGCGGCGACAGCGCTTCAAGGCATTCGCGGATGCCGACGCCGCTTTCGAGATGCTGACCGGTGACGGTTCGGTCGCCATTCACAAGCGCGTTCTTAAGCCGAAAAGCCAAACGATCCATGCCGAGCTTTTCCGCCAGTTCATCATACAGTGTCTCCTGCATGATGGTGGCTTGCGGAACGCCGAAGCCGCGGAAAGCGCCGCCGTTCGGCGCGTTGGTGTGGATGGCGCGGCCTGCGGCACGGTAGTTCGGCGTCAGATAAGGGCCGGAAGCATGCACGGGCACGCGGTTCGCGACCGTCGGACCGAAGCTTGCATAGGGTCCCGTGTTGAACTCGCCGTCAAACACCATGCCGGTGATACGACCTTCAGCATCGCAGCCGATCGTCGCCTTCGTCGACGCCGGATGGCGCTTGGTGGTCGAGGTCATGGATTCGGTGCGGGTGTAAACGAGCGCCGCCGGCCGGCCGGTCTTCAGCGCAACAAGGCCAATCAGCGGCTGCACAGAAACGTCGATCTTCGAGCCAAAGCCGCCGCCGGTCGCTGTCGGTATGATGCGCACCCTGTCGAGCGGGAGGCCAAGCACCGCGGCGGTGTCGTCGCGGTCGATATAGGCGGACTGCGTGCAGGCGCTGACCACCAGCGTGTCGCCCTCCATTCGCGCCCAGCCGGCCTCGGGCTCGATATAGGCGTGCTCGACAAAGGAGGTCTCGAACGAGCCGGATACGGTGTGCGCCGCTTGCGCCAGGGCCTGTTCCGGCGCGCCGCGCTCGACGAGGCCCTGCGTCAGCAGATTGCCGGGCCGGCTGGCGTGAAGCAGTACGGCGCCAGGCGCCCTTGCCGCATCCGGCGTCAGCGCGTGCGGCAGCTCCTTCCAGTCGATCGGGAAGCCTGCAAGGTCGAGATCGGCGATCGCCTCACGCTCTCCGGCGACAAGCGCGACCGCCTCGCCTCTGAACCGCGCTTCGCCCTCGGCCAGCGCGGGCTGATCCGCGAAGGCCGGAATGACGCCGAAGCGATTGGACCCCGGCACATCGGCGGCGGTGAAGACCGCGGCGATGCCGGGATGTGCATTCACAAACCCGACGAGATCACCGAACGAGAACTGCGCACGATGGTAAGGCGAGCGCACGACCAGCACCCGCAAGGCGTCGGCGGGGAGCGTGTCCGCGCCATACGCTTCCTGGCCATTGACCTTCGGCACGCCGTCGAGCCGCACCGGCGACGCGCCCACCGCGGCGTTCGCAGCGGGCAAGCGGAAATCGAGGCCCGAGTTGCGGCCCGCGGCAGCCATGACAGCGGCGATGATCTTGCGGTAGCCGGTGCAGCGGCAAAGCACGCCGCCAAGCGCATCGGCGACCTCGTCTTCGGTCGGATACGCGCTCTTCTCCAACAGCGCTGTCGCGGAAACGAGCAGGCCCGGCGTGCAGATGCCACACTGTGCCGCGCCATGTTCGAGGAACGAGGCCTGCAGCGCCGAGATATGACCGTTGGCAAGGCCTTCGACTGTCCGGACTTTTGTGCCGGATGCGCTTGCCGCCTGGACAAGGCAGGCGCAGACCGGCTCATCATCCATCAGGATGGTGCATGCGCCGCAATCGCCGGCATCGCAACCAACCTTGGTCCCGGTCAGGCCAAGGTCATCGCGCAGCACGGCCGAAAGACGCTGCACCGGGTGTACCAAGACCTCAACCGATTTGCCGTTGACCTCGAAGCCGACCGTCTCGCGCTTCAGGCTCATGCTGCGAGCCCTTCCAGTTCTACGCGCGCCGCGATCGAGGAAGCGATCGCGCGGCGGACGATTTCCAGCGCCGCGCCGCGGCGGTAGTCGGCGCTGCCGCGAACATCGTCGATCGGCGAGAGCGCGGACAGATGTTCCGGCCGCGCCAGCGCCGCGAGCGTTTCGCCCGCGCGCGCACCCATCAATGTGTTCTCAAGCTCCGGCAAACGCTGCGCGACCGCGGAGCAGGCTCCGATGGCCGCCGCAGCGTCGCAGACATTTTCGGCAGCATCGATGTCGAGGCGAACCGCTACCATCGCGATAGAGATGACGAGATAACGTCGCGCCCCCAATTTCAAGAAAGTCGATGCGCCGGCAGTCGATTCCTTCGGAATGCGGATAGCGGTGAGCAATTCGCCCGGCTGGCGCGCGGTCTTGCGGTTGCCGAGGATGAACTCGCCAAGCGGCAGATATCGCGTGCCCCCATGCGACCTCAATTCAACCTCGGCGTCGAGCACCAGAAGCGCCGGCACGCCATCCGCCGCCGGCGAGGCGTTGCAGAGATTGCCGGCGACGGTCGCGCGATTCTGGATCTGGACCGAGCCGACCTCGCGCGCAGCCTGCTTCAAGGCCGTGAAGGCCGGCGCCAGAGTGGCGTTGACGATGTCCGTCCAGGTCGTGCGCGCGCCGATGACGATTTGCTCGCCTGTCTCGGAAATGCCGCGCAGCTCATCCAGCCGGTTGATGTCGAGAACGTTTCCGCGCAGCGGCTTTGCACCCAAAGCCGGGTAAAAATCCGTACCGCCAGCAAGGATACGCCACGCGTCCTCCCCGAGGAGGCTAAGCGCTTCGTCGACCGTTTCTGGTCTTGCGTAGCGAACCATTTCCGCTTCCGGACCGGCGAATGAAATTCATTCGTACGCAAATGATATCAGCGCGGCCGGGGATGTCAAAGGCGGTTGCCGACAAAGCGGTTGACGCGACCGCCGATTTTCGCTGACGTGCCAGCGAGAAACCCCGGCGGAGGCAGAATGTCGACCGAAGCGCTGATCATCATCGACGTCCAGAACGATTTTTGCCCCGGCGGCGCCCTCGCAGTGGCCGGCGGCGATGAGATCGTCCCGCTGATCAACCAGATGACGCTCGGCTTCGAACACGTCGTCCTCACCCAAGATTGGCATCCGCACCACCATTCCAGCTTCGCGTCCAGCCATCCCGGAAAACAGCCGTTCGAAACGATCCAGATGTATTACGGCGACCAGACGCTGTGGCCGGACCATTGCATTCAGGGATCGGCCGGCGCTGCGTTCCATCCCGACCTCAGCAAGCTGAGGGCAGAGCTGATCATCCGGAAGGGATTTCGAACGGCCATCGATTCCTACTCAGCCTTCTTCGAGAATGACCGCACGACACCGACCGGCCTTGCCGGCTATCTCAAGGAGTGCGGGATCGACACGGTGACGCTGGTCGGACTTGCGACGGACTACTGCGTGGCCTACTCAGCACTTGATGCGGTCGGCCACGGGTTCAAGACGATCGTCAGGATGGACGCCTGCCGCGCCATCGATCTCGGCGGTTCGCTGAAAATGATGACCGAACAAATGAAAAACGCCGGCGTGACGCTGGCCTGAGACGTCTGCGGGGGAAGATGCGATTGACGATATGCCGGACCGCCCTGCTGGCGGCCATGGTCCTCTGCACACCGGAAGCGGCCTTCGCGGCCGAAGGCTTGCCCGGCGGCTCGATGTCGCTGCTCTGGGCGTTGCCGTTCATCGGACTGCTTCTGTCGATTGCGACCGGACCCCTGCTCTACCCGCACGTCTGGGAGCATCACTACGGCAAGATCACAGCAGGTTGGGCGGCCCTGGTCATCCTCCCCATGATCTTTGCCTATGGCGTCGGCGTTTCGCTCGAGGCGGTGCTTCACACACTGCTGCTCGAATATCTGTCCTTCATCATCCTGCTTTTCGCGCTTTTCACCATCGCCGGAGGCATCCTCGTCGTCGGCAACATCCACGGCATGCCGCTCACCAATGCCGGGCTGCTGCTGATCGGCGCGGTGCTCGCTTCGTTTGTCGGCACCACCGGCGCGTCGATGATCATGATCCGGCCGATGATCCGCGCCAACGATAACCGGCCGTTCAATGCGCATGTCATCGTCTTCTTCATCTTCCTCGTGTCGAACATCGGCGGCTCGCTCACGCCGCTCGGCGACCCGCCGCTCTTCGTCGGCTTCCTGCGCGGCGTCGAGTTCTTCTGGACGACCGCACATCTCTGGAAGGAAACGCTGGTCGTCACGGCTATCGTGATAGTCGCGTTCCTCGCACTGGATGGCTACCTGCATGTGCGCGAGGAAGGCCAGCCGAAGATCAAGGACCCGACACCCGATACGAAAGTGCGACTGCGCGGGCTGGTAAACCTGCCGCTGCTCGGCGGCGTGATCGGCGCGATCCTTCTTTCTGCGGCGTGGAAGCCTGGCGTAGCCTTCACCATCGTCGGCGTCGAACTCGAGTGGCAAAATCTCGTGCGCGACGCGATCATCCTCGCCCTCGCGCTCATCTCCCTGCGCGTCACGCGGGCCGAGTATCGCAGCGCCAACGGCTTCTCCTGGGGGCCGATCAAGGAGGTCGCAAAACTCTTCGCCGGAATCTTCATCTGCATCGTGCCGGTGATCGCGATCCTGCGCGCAGGCGCGGGCGGCGCGCTTGCTCCACTCGTGGCGCTGGTCACCGACTCCGCAGGTCAGCCGAACGAACTCGCCTATTTCTGGCTGACGGGAATGCTCTCATCGTTCCTCGACAACGCGCCGACCTATCTGGTGTTCTTCGAACTCGCGGGGGGCGATCCCCAGACTCTGATGACGACGCTCGCCACGACGCTGACGGCGATCTCAGCCGGCGCCGTGTTCATGGGAGCCAACACCTATATCGGCAACGCGCCGAATTTCATGGTGTATGCGATTGCGCGCGAGCAGGGTATCAGGATGCCGAGCTTCTTCGGTTACATGCTCTGGTCGGGCGCAGTGCTCATCCCGACATTTTTCCTGACGGGACTGATCTTCTTCGCAGTGTGAGCCGCAGGCATGATCGCTACGTAGGGGTGTCGAAGAACGGCTCCGCGACGATCTGATGCGCATCTTCGTAGACAACGTAACCGGGACGAGAGGTGCGAAGAACTTCGACGATGTAGCCATGCTGTTGCAGGATAGTCGTTAGCTCGAATGCTTTCTCAATGTGCTCTTGTGCGGTCGGCTTGAACCAGCTCAAACCTTTTGTCGCGGTTCTCCTGTAGAAACCTTTTGAGCTCGACCGATTGAAGCGCGGCGGAATTGCGAGGTTCGTTCGAAACCAGCTCAGACGCCCTCAAGAAGGGTAAGAGTGCTCCTGTCGAGATCGGTGTTCTCCCGGAGCGCATAAGCGGCGGCGAAGAACCCTTGTTGCGCATCCATGCCTGCTACGCGCGCCGGACAGACAAATCGCAGAAACGCCGCGCTCTTAGCCGACGCCGACATACCGCTTCACCAGCGCCGGATCTGAGCGGACCGCCTCGACATCGAGTGTCCCGCGGCTGCGGCCGTTCTCGATGAAGAGCACGCGATCGGCGACGGAAAGCACCGCATCGACGCGCTGCTCGACAAGGATGGTCGAGACGCCGTGGCTGCGAAGCTGCGCGACTGTCTCACGAATCTTTGCGATCATCGACGGCATCAGCCCCTCGGTCGGTTCGTCGAGCAGGAGGACCTCAGGCTCCAGGCATAGAGCACGTGCCATCGCCAGCATCTGCTGTTCACCACCGGACAACGTGCCGGAGCGTTGCTTCAGCCGTTCGCGCAGGATCGGGAAAAGGCCGAGCACGCGGTCGCGCACCTCGCGTCCTTTGCCACGCGCCATCAGCCCGATCTCAATATTTTCCGCAACCGTCAGCTCGGCAAACAGCCGCCGGCCCTGCGGCACATAGGCGACGCCCGCCTTGGGCACCTCGTGCGCAGGAAGCTCGGTCAGCTCGACATTGCGCAGCTTGATCGAGCCGCTGCACGCCGGGACCAGCCCCATGATCGCCTTGAGCAGAGTCGTCTTGCCGGCGCCGTTGCGGCCAAGCAGGCAGAGCACCTCGCCCTGGCGCAGGCCCAGCGACAGTGCATGCAGAACCTGCACCTCGCCGTAGAAGCAGCTCAGCTTGGAGATGGTCAGCACCTCAACCATGGGCGAGCGTCCCGAGATAGGCGTGCTGGACGTCGGTATTGGCGCGGATCGCTTCAGGCGTTCCCTCGGCGAGAACCTTGCCGCCGTTGAAGACGGTGATGCGGTCGGCGAGCTGCATCACCACATCCATATTGTGCTCGATGATGAGCACGGTCGCGTCACGTGCGATCTCGCGCACCAGCGAGATGAAATTCTCGATCTCGCCGTCCGACATCCCTTGGGTCGGCTCGTCGAGAATCAAAAGGCGCGGCTTCAGAGCCAGCCCCATGGCAACTTCGAGCAGGCGCTGATGGCCATAGGACAGGTTCGCGGCATGCGTGTTCTGCCGGCCGGCGAGGCCGGTCCGTTCGAGCGCGTCACGCACGCCGTCGCGGATTTTCTTCGCGCGCTGCCGGCCCTCGCCCGCCGTGCGCTGCACCGCCAGCGCGACATTGTCCCATGCTGTAAGGTTCGCGTACACGCTGGTGATCTGGAACGTGTAGGCGATGCCGCGCCGCACACGCTGATATGAGGCCAGATCGGTGATGTCCTCGCCCTCGAAAACGATCATGCCCGCGCTCGGCTCGATACGGCCGCAGATCAGGCTGACGAAGGTCGTCTTGCCGGCGCCGTTGGGACCGATCAGCGCGCGGATTTCGCAGGGCACCATCTCGAAATCGACCTTGTCGACAGCTTTCAATCCGCCGAAGTTCCGGGAGAGGTCTTTTGTCGTCAGCAGCGGCGTCATGGCAACCACCGCAACCACTTTTCGCGCACCGTGCCGAGGATACCGCGCGGGAAGAACAAAACCAGCAGGATGAGCACAAGGCCGACAATCAGCAGCCAGGCCGATGTGTAGCCGCTCGCGATGTCGACGACGTAGTACATGAAGAGAGTGCCGAGCAGCGGGCCGAGCGTGGTCGCCGCACCGCCCAGCAGAACCCAGAGAAGCGGTAGGATCGAATATTGGATCGAGGCGAGAGTCGACCCCGCATAGCCGAAGATCAACACATAGGCGGCACCCGCCGCAGCGCAGAGCGCACCCGAGGCAACGACGGCGATCAGCTTGTTCGAAAACGTGTCGTAGCCGAGCAGACGCGTGCGCTCCTCGTTCTCGCGGATGGCGACGAGGACACGGCCATAGGGCGAGCGCGCGATGCGGTAGGTTATGAGCAGCACGATCGAAAACAAAAGCAGCGCCACGGAGTAGCGTGTCTGCGGATGCGTCAGGTCGAAATACAGATCGGCAAGCTCGATCCTGCGCGCCTGCTGTGGGATCACAAAACCTTCGTCGCCACGCGTCCAGCGGCCGAAATAGAGGATCGCCAAGTAAAGCACCTGTGCGAACATCATGGTGACGATCATGAAGGCCACGCCTGTCGTTCGCAGCGCCAGCACGCCGACGATGAACGCCAGCAGCGCCCCGCAAGCCACGCCGGAGACGAAGCCGAGCGGCACGCCCCAGCCGAGATGAAAGACCGGTAGACCGGCTCCGTAGAGCCCGGCGGCAAAGAACATCGCGTGGCCAAGGCTGAGCAAGCCGGCATAACCGAAGAGCAGATTGTAGCCCATCGCAAACACGGCAAGCACCATCACCCGCGATAGCACGCCGTGATGATAGTCCGGCAGCACGAACTGGAGCGCGAACAGCACCGCGATCACCAGCAAATGTAGGATGAGGCCCTTCGCGTCGCTCATCGCGCCGCCGTTCCAAACAGGCCCTGCGGGCGGAAAACCAGGACCAGCGCGACCAGCAGCGTGGCGATCATTTTTGCCAGCGTCGGCGAGAAGAACACCGAGATGATGCCGTCGCCGACGCCGATCAGCACCGCCGCTACGACGGTGCCGCGCAGGCTGCCCAGCCCGCCGATGATGACAACGATGAAGGATAGGAGAAGCGGGTCGAGACCCATCAGATAGTGGGCCTGCTGGATTGGCACGATAAGTACGGCAGCGATTGCCGCAAGCATCGCGCCGGCGGCGAAGACGCCCGCGTAGACGCGGTCTACGGGAATGCCGAAGGCCTGGGCCGTTTCGCGGTCGTATTGCGTGGCGCGCATGATCAGGCCGATCTTCGTGTGGGTCAGCACGAACCAGGTGATGACCATCAAGAAGATAGACGCGGCGATGACGGAGAGCTTGTAGCCGGAGTATCCGAACCACGGCAGCAGGATACGATAGGTGAAGGGCGGCTCGACCGGCCGCGCAGCGGGACCGTAGAACGTCAGGGCCAGTTGCTGGATGATGTAGAGCATGCCGATCGTCGCGACGATCGTCGCCTCCGGCTGATAGTTCAGCCGGCGCA
>DATJTE010000138.1:0-9283 GCA_035503715.1 Rhizobiaceae bacterium
GAGTCATGGACCGTTTTCTGTCGAGTGCAGTGAACAGGATCGATGCGAAGGGGCGGGTTTCGGTGCCCGCGCATTTCCGTCTGCTGCTGCAGAAACGCGGGATTCAGGAGATTTACGCGTTGCGGGCGTTGGACGAACCGGCGGTGAATCTCGGCGGGCCCGATCTGCTCGACAGGTTCGAGCAGCGTATCTCGCAGGAAGATCCGTTGCTGGAGAAGGCGGACGACATGTCGCTCTACTTTTACGGGGACGGGACGCTGCTGAAGCTCGACCAGGACGGACGGCTGACCATGTCGGATTTCATTCGCGAGCATACGGGGATCACCGCGGAAGTGAGTTTTGTCGGGCGCGGCCACTATTTTCAGATTTGGGAACCCACCCGGTTCGAGACGCATCGCAACGATGCGAGGGCGCGGCTTTCAAAGCTTCGGCGGGCGGCGCCAGCCGGCGGGGACATGGGATGATGGCGGGCGGCGGCGATGATCTCGCCGTTGGCGGACCAGCCCGCCACATCCCGGTCCTGCTCCGCGAAGTGCTTACGGCGCTCGGACCGATCCAGGGCGCAACGATTGTCGACGGAACATTCGGCGCGGGTGGTTACACGCGGGCGCTGCTTAAGCGCGGCGCGTCGGTCGTGGCGGTCGACCGCGACCCGAACGCGATCGAGGCTGGGCGGAAGCTCGAAGGGGAGGCCGCCGGCAATCTGAAGCTCGTCCACGGTGCGTTTTCGGCGCTCGACGAGTATGTCGACACGGTCGACGGAGTGGTGCTCGATATCGGCGTTTCTTCGATGCAACTCGACGAAGCCGAGCGCGGCTTTTCGTTTCGCGCTGACGGTCCGCTCGACATGCGCATGGCTCAAGCCGGGACGACGGCCGCCGATGTCGTCAACACGTTCAAGGCGGGCGATCTGACCCGCATCTTCGGCCTGCTTGGCGAAGAACGGAATGCGGGTCGCATCGCACGGATGATCGAGAAGCGGCGCGAGAAAAAGCCGTTCGAGACAACGCTCGACCTTGCCGATGCGATCGAAACGTCCATCGGCCGCAAGCCCGGCGATAAAATCCATCCCGCGACGCGCGTCTTCCAGGCGCTGCGCATTTTCGTCAACGACGAGTTGGGCGAACTGGCGCGCGCGCTGTTTGCCGCCGAGCGCGTATTGAAACCTGGCGGGCGGCTGGCCGTCGTCACCTTCCATTCGCTCGAGGACCGGATCGTCAAGCGCTTCATCTCGGATCGCTCCGAGAACCCGGCAGGTTCGCGGCATCTGCCGGCAACCGGCGCAAAAGCGCTGAGCTTCGAAAAGGCGCCGAAAGCTGTTTCGCCGAATGACGATGAAATAGCTTCGAATCCACGCGCGCGCTCCGCGCGGCTGCGTGTTGCCGTCCGAAATTCAGAGCCGTCGCGTCCGGCGGACCTTTCGATCTTCGGTCTTCCGAATCTTCCCGAACTGCGCGTGTCGGCAGAGAGGTAATCCCGTGTTTCGTACCAGTGACATTGTTTTGATAGCGGTGATGGTGGCGGCGGCCGCGTTCACCTACAAAACGAAACATGACGCCGAGAACCGCCTCGATGAGATTGGCAAGCTGGAAGCAGCAATCCGAACCGAAGAGGACACGATCACCATCCTGAAGGCCGACTGGAGCCTGCTGACGCAGCCGACGCGGCTTCAGAAGCTCTCTGAAATCTACGCGAGCGAGCTCAATCTTCAGCCGGTTCAGGCAAACCAGATCGTCGGGCTCGACGACCTGCCGGTGAAGCCGATCGAGATCGAAGACCTGTCCAATCAGCCGCTTGGCGGCATGGCGGAAGGCCCTGCCAAGGACCAGACCGTGACCGGGGGGATCGTGCAATGATTCCTCGCCTGTTCAAGCCGAAGCAAGAAACCGGCACCTCGGACATCGTCGTCGACGGCGCCCGCAAGACCGGGGGCAGTCCACGCGCCCGCGTGCTGATGACGATGGCGGTTTTCTTCGTGATCTATGCGGTGATCGCCGGCCGGCTAATCTACTTCGGGATTATCGATCCGGAAGAAAGCGGCGGCCCGGAGTCACGCGTCACCGCCTCGCGCCCCGACATTGTCGACCGGAACGGGGAAGTGCTCGCAACCGACATCAAGACGGCGTCCTTGTTCGCCGAGCCGCGCCGCATCGTCGATACGGATGAGGCGATCGAGCGGCTGCAGACGATCCTGCCCGATCTCGACGTCGAGCAGACCTATCGCAAGCTGAAAAGCGGGACGGGATTCGTCTGGCTGCGCCGCCAGCTTACGCCGCGCCAACAGAACGACATCATGGCGCTCGGCATTCCCGGCATCGGCTTTCGCACGGAGAAGCGCCGCTTCTATCCAGGCGGGCCGACGGCGGCGCATATCGTCGGGCTCGTCAATATCGACAATCGCGGCATCGCCGGACTTGAGAAATACATCGACGACCAGGGCCTGGCCGACCTGCAGGAGAGCGGTCTGGCCACCGCGGGCGATTTGAAGTCAGTCCGGCTTTCGATCGATCTGCGCGTCCAGCACATCGTGCGCGACGAGATTTCCGTAGCGTTGGAGAAGTATCACGCGATCGCTGCCGGCGCAGTGGTGCTTAACGCCAAGACCGGCGAGATCATCGCGATGGCGTCTGTTCCGGACTTTGATCCGAACAATCCATTCAATGCGCAGGACAAGGATCGGCTGAACCGCATGTCGGCTGGCCTTTATGAGATGGGTTCGACCATCAAGAGCTTCACGACCGCCATGGCATTGGATTCCGGCCAAGTGACGCTTGAGAGCAAGTTCGATGCGTCGCGGCCGATCACCATCGGCGGTCAGACTATTCGCGATTTCCACGGCAAGGGCAGGGTGCTGACCGTGCCCGAGGTGTTCATCTATTCGTCAAACATTGGTTCGGCGAAGGAAGCAGACGTGGTCGGCATTGAGGGCCACCGAGAATTCCTGCATCGCGTCGGCCTGCTCGACCGGATGGACACGGAGCTTCCGGAGGTCGCGCGCCCGACCGAGCCGAGGGTCTGGAAGAAGGTGCATTCGATCACGGCCGCCTTTGGCCATGGGTTCTCGACGACACCGCTTCAGACGGCGGTAGCTGCGGCTTCATTGATGAACGGCGGTTATTTGTTCGCCCCGACATTCCTGCCGCGCAGCCAGGAGCAAGCGATCGCCGAGGCCAAGAAAGTCGTCGATGAACGGACATCCGCCGACATGCGCTATCTTTACCGCCTTAACGCCGAGAAAGGCTCGGGCAAACGCGCCGAGGTTCCCGGTTATCGTGTGGGCGGAAAGACCGGCACGGCCGAAAAGGTCGTAAACGGGCGCTATTCCGGCGATAAGCGGTTCAACGCGTTCCTTGCCGCCTTCCCGATGGACGACCCGCAATACATCGTCCTGTCTATCATCGACGAGCCGAAACCCGAGAAACCGGGGATGGGAGCCACCGCCGGCCTCAACGCCGCGCCGATCGTTGCAAACATCATCCGCCGTTCTGCTTCAATGCTTGGCGTGAAGCCAGATTTCGGCCATGAAAATGCGCCAACGCTGGTCTCCTATCAGTGATTCTGAGGGCGCGCCGGCCAGAGCGCGCCCTTAACGTATAGGAACTCGATGAAGCTGAAAGACTTTGCCGGCATCCTGCCTGTCGACCGGTTCGGCGACATCGCGGTGACGGCGGTGTCTTCGGATTCTCGCCAAGTCGTTCCCGGCACATTGTTTTTTGCGCTGCCAGGCAGCAAGGCTGACGGCGCGGCCTATGTCGCCGATGCCGTAAGCAAAGGCGCGGCTGCCGTCGTCGCGGGAAAAGGAGCGGTCAAAGACCGTCTCGCCGTTCCGCTGGTCGAGACGGACGATGCCCGCCTCGCCTTGGCGCTGGCAGCGGCCAAATTTTTCGGACAACAGCCCCAGACGATGGTTGCCGTAACCGGTACCGCCGGAAAAACGTCGGTCGCATCCTTCACGCGGCAAATATGGGAACACGCCGGAAAATCGGCAGCCAGCATCGGAACAACGGGGGTCGTGGCGCCCGGCCGCAACGAGTACGGCTCGTTGACGACGCCGGACCCGGTGCAACTTCACAAGCTGCTCAAGGAACTCGCCGAAAGCGGCGTCACGCATGCGTCCATGGAGGCATCGAGCCACGGGCTCGACCAGCGCAGGCTCGACGGCGTGAAGCTGTCCGCGGGCGCCTTCACCAATCTCGGCCGCGACCACATGGATTATCATCCAACGGTCGAAGATTATCTGAACGCGAAGATGCGGCTCTTCGATGCGCTCCTGCCCAAAGGCGCGCCCGCCGTGATTTTCGCGGACGATCCATGGTCGCAAGCTGCGAGCGAAAGTGCCGACAAGGCCGGAATGAAGGTACTGACCGTCGGCCGGCGCGGTGATTTCCTGGCGCTGAAGCGCGTCGAACATGAGCGGCATCGGCAACGCGCCGAGGTCGAGCATGAGGGCGAAATTTTCGAGATCGATCTGCCGCTCGCAGGCGACTTTCAGATATCCAACGCGCTGGTTTCAGCCGGACTGGCAATCTCGACCGGCACGCCTGTGAGCGTAGCGATGAAGGGGCTGGAAAAACTGAAGGGCGCACCGGGGCGGCTTGATCTGGTGGGCGCGACCAAAGACGGCGCCCCGGTATATGTCGACTACGCGCACAAGCCTGATGCGCTCGAGAATGTCCTGACGTCCGTTCGTCCGTTCACGACGGGCCGTGTGATCGTCGTGTTCGGCTGCGGTGGTGACCGCGACCGTGGCAAGCGGCCGATCATGGGCGAAGTCGCGACGCGGCTCGCCGATGTATCGATCGTCACCGACGACAATCCACGCACCGAGGTGCCCGAAGATATACGCGCCGCGATCATGGCCGCAGCGCCTGGCGCGATCGAGATTGGCGACCGCCGCGAAGCAATCCGCGAGGCTGTCTCGCTGCTGCATGCCGGCGACACTCTCATCGTCGCGGGCAAGGGGCACGAAGAGGGACAAACGGTCGGGGCTGTCACGCTGCCCTTCTCGGATCATGAGGAAGTCCGCAAGGCGCTGCTGGAGCGCGCGGCATGACGCTGCTCTGGACCTCGCAAGCGCTCGTCGAGGCGACCGGCGGCCGGCCGGTTGGGGCGATGCCGGAAGGAATCACCGGCATTTCCATCGACACGCGGACGCTGCAGCCAGGTGATGCATTCTACGCCATCAAGGGCGAGACGATGGACGGGCATGATTTCGCGACCG
Organism: Rhizobiaceae bacterium; assembly: GCA_035503715.1. GTDB lineage: Bacteria > Pseudomonadota > Alphaproteobacteria > Rhizobiales > Rhizobiaceae > OAS926. The sequence continues at coordinate 5,222 of DATJTE010000138.1, forward strand.
CCGCGATGGCCGCGGAAGCGGCGCTGCTCGTCGTTGCTGAGTCCAAATTGCCAGCGCTGGGCCGTCTATCGGTTCCGATGATCGTGGTGCCCGACGTGCTCGCCGCGCTCGAAAAGACGGGCATCGCGGCCCGCGACCGTTCGAAGGCCAAGATTATTGCGGTAACGGGCTCCGCCGGAAAGACGACGACGAAGGAAGCGCTGCGGCATGCACTGTCCGCGGTCGGCACGGTGCATGCTTCCGACAAGTCGTTCAACAATCACTGGGGCGTACCGCTGACGCTGGCCAAGCTTCCCGAGGAGTGCGACTACGCCGTCTTCGAGATCGGCATGAACCATCCGGGCGAGATTCGACCGCTCGTGAAAATGGTGCGGCCGCATGTGGCGGTCGTCACGCTGATCGCGGCTGCGCATCTCGGCTACTTCAAAAACCTGGAAGAAATCGCGACGGCGAAGGCGGAGATTTTCGAAGGGCTCGTTCCGGGCGGAACCGCGCTGCTCAATCGCGACGACCAGCGCTGGAGCCTGCTGGTCAAACTCGCCAAGGCGGCTGGCGTGAAAAAGATCGAAGGGTTTGGCGAGCATTCGCGCGCGGAATATCACCTAACCAAATGCCGGCTGGAGCCTGGCCATTCCGACATCGTCGCGCGCATCGCCGGAAAGAACGTGTCGCTGCGGATCGGCGCGCCTGGCCGCCACATCGTCCAGAATGTGCTGGCTGTGCTCGGCGCAGCGCATCTCGCGGGCGCCAACGTCAAGAAGGTTGCCGCCGCTTTGGAGACGTTGTCGCCGGAAAGCGGCCGCGGCAAACGGCACAATCTTAAACTGCCGGGCGGAGTGATCACGCTGATCGACGAGAGCTACAACGCCAATCCGGCATCGATGAAGGCCGCAATCGATCTCCTGAACGCTGCGCCAGTTTCGGGAAATGGCCGTCGTATAGCTGTCCTGGGCGATATGCTGGAACTCGGGAGCCACTCGAAGAAACTGCACGCTGGTCTCGCCGACCTCATCACGGAAACCAAGACCGATCTGGTTCTGCTTGCCGGACCGGAGATGAAAGCTCTGGCCGAAACACTGCCGGCCGGAATCAAGCGGGAGTACCGCAAAGCCGTGGACGAACTCGTGCCGATCCTCCTGGAGACGGTGCGGGCGGGCGACACAGTCATGATCAAATCATCGAAGGGCATCGGCTTCTCGAAGCTGGTGGCTGCACTCATCAACAGGTTTCCGGCCATGTCGGCCGAAAAGCGGTCCTGATCGCTCGAGGGGATTGGAATGCTGACTTTGCTTGCGGAATTCGCCGACGAGGCGTCGGTCTTCAACGTCTTCCGCTACATCACCTTCCGCACGGGTGCGGCGCTGATCACCTCGGCAATGCTGGTCTTCCTGTTCGGTCCGATCATCATAAACTCGCTGCGCGTGAGGCAGGGCAAGGGCCAGCCGATCCGCGCCGACGGGCCGCAGACCCACTTCAAGAAGGCCGGTACGCCAACGATGGGCGGACTGATGATCATGACCGGCATTATCGGTTCGACGCTTCTCTGGGCAAACCTTTCCAGCGTCTACGTCTGGACCGTCATTCTCGTTGCAATGGGCTTTGGCGCCATCGGCTTCTACGACGACTACCTCAAGGTGACGAAGCAGTCGCATCTCGGTCTCTCCGGCAAGGCGCGGCTTGTGATCGAATTCGTGATCGCCGGCGTCGCAGCCTATGTGATCACGCATAACGGACAGGAGCCGTTTTCGACCTCGCTGACCTTCCCGTTCTTCAAGGACTTCATCATCAATCTCGGCTGGTTCTTTATCCCGTTCGCCTGCATCGTGATTGTCGGCGCGGGCAATGCGGTCAATCTGACGGATGGCCTCGACGGGCTGGCGATCGTGCCGATCATGATCGCGGCGGCGTCGTTCGGTGTGATCGCCTATCTGTCGGGCAACGCCGTTTTCGCCGACTATCTGCAGATCCACTTCGTGCCGGGAACGGGCGAGCTCGCCGTCGTGCTTGGTGCCGTCATTGGCGCCGGCCTCGGCTTCCTCTGGTTCAACGCGCCGCCCGCCGCGATCTTCATGGGCGATACGGGCTCGCTGGCTCTTGGAGGCCTGATCGGCACGATCGCGGTCGCGACCAAGCACGAAATCGTCATGGCGATCATCGGCGGTCTGTTCGTCATGGAGATCATGTCGGTCATCATCCAGGTCGGCTTTTTCAAGATGACAGGCAAGCGCGTGTTCCTCATGGCGCCGATCCACCACCATTTCGAGAAGCTCGGCTGGACGGAAAGCCAGGTGGTGATCCGCTTCTGGATCATTGCCGTGATCCTCGCCCTCATTGGCCTCTCGACGCTGAAGCTCAGATGATTCCGGCGCTCACCTTCAAGGACAAGCGTGTCGCGCTGTTCGGGCTCGGCGGTTCCGGGCTGGCGACCGCGCTTGCGTTGAAGGAAGGCGGCGCCGCCGTTGTCGGATGGGACGACAATCCTGAAAGCGTGCAGAAGGCTGCCGATCAGGGCGTCACGGTTTCCGATCTGCGTGGCGAAGACTGGAGCCGATTTTCGTCTTTCGTCCTTTCGCCGGGCGTGCCGCTGACCCATCCGAAACCGCACTGGACGGTCGATCTCGCTCGCGCTGCCGGCGTGGAGATCATCGGTGATGTCGAGCTTTTCGCGCGCGAACGAACTTTGAGCGGAGCAGATGCGCCATTTATCGCGGTCACTGGCACCAACGGCAAATCGACGACGACGGCGCTCACCGCTCATATCCTGAAGGCAGCCGGCCGCGACTCGCAGATGGGTGGCAATATCGGCCGGGCCGTGATGACACTCGACCCGCCGAAGGATGGCCGGTTCTACATTATCGAATGCTCATCCTACCAGATCGAACTCGCCCCTTCGATCAACCCGACCGCAGGTGTTCTGCTGAATCTCACGCCTGATCACCTCGATCGCCATGGCACGATGCAGCACTACGCTTCGATCAAGGAGCGGCTCGTTGCTGGCAGCGAGACAGCGGTGATCGGTGTCGATGATGTTTACTGTGCGCAGATCGCCGACCGGCTCGAGAGAGTGGGCAAGAACGTCATCCGCATCTCCAAACGGCTGCCGCTGACCGACGGCTATTTCGCCGATGGGACCAATCTCATGGAGGCAGTGCACGGCCGCTATGAGCGCATAGGGTTCCTCGAGGGGATCGGCTCGCTGCGCGGCCAGCATAATGCGCAGAATGCGCTGGCGGCCGTCGCGGCCTGCCTCAAGGTTGGTCTGGACCTTGGCGAGATTCAGTCGGGACTCGAAAGCTTCCCCGGTCTGGCGCATCGCATGGAGCAGGTCGGCCGCAAGGGCAGGGTGCTGTTCGTCAACGATTCCAAGGCGACCAACGCGGATGCCGCGGCTCCCGCACTTTCCAGCTTCCCGCGCATCTACTGGATCGCAGGCGGCCTGCCCAAGGAGGGTGGTATAGAGCCGCTGCGCAGCCTGTTTCCACGTATCGCCAAGGCGTACCTGATCGGGGAGGCCGCTCCGGCGTTTTCGGCGACGCTCGGTGAAACGGTTCCTTATGAAATCTCCGGCAATCTGGCCGCTGCTGTCGACCACGCAGCCGCCGACGCGGCCCAGGATGATAGTGGCGAGGCTGTTGTTCTCTTGTCCCCCGCCTGTGCGAGTTTCGACCAGTTCAAGAATTTCGAGGTCCGCGGCGACGCGTTCCGAAGCGCCGTGCGGGCGATCGATGGTGTGACACCTGTTGGAGGGCAAAGCTGATGGTGAGCCGGGTAGACAAGAGCCCCGTCGCAGTCTGGTGGTGGAGCGTCGATCGCTGGTTCCTTGCGGCCTTCCTCGCGCTGATGGGCCTCGGCATCGTGCTTTCGTTCGCGGCAAGTCCTGCTGTCGCCGAACGTATCGGCCTTGACAGTTTTCATTTCGCGACGCGCCAGATCGTTTTCATGATCCCGGCGCTCATCGTACTGATCTCGGTTTCTTTCCTCGATGCGCGCGAGGTACGCCGGCTCTCGCTTGTCATGCTCGGCGTGTCGCTGGTGATGATGGTGGCGGTTCTCTATATCGGC
>DATJTE010000139.1:0-2217 GCA_035503715.1 Rhizobiaceae bacterium
CGCTGACCATCGCCGGCGACGTCGGCGACAAGGCGTTCTGCGACGCCGCGGTCGCACAGGTGATCGCGAAGCTCGGCCGGCTCGACATATTGGTCAACAACGCCGGCGAGCAGCATCCCGACAAGGACATCACCGACATCAGCGAGGCGCAGCTCCGCCGCACCTTCCAGACCAACATCTTCGGGATGTTCTTCCTCACCCAGGCGGCGATGCCGCACCTCGAGGCGGGCGCGGCGATCGTCAACTGCACCTCGGTGACGATGTACCAGGGCTCGAAGGAGCTGCTCGACTACAGCTCGACCAAGGGCGCGATCACCTCGTTCACCCGCGCGCTGTCCGAAAATCTCGTCGGCGACGGCATCCGCGTCAACGCGGTCGCGCCCGGGCCGATCTGGACGCCGCTCAATCCCTGCGGCGGCGCCAGCCCGGAAAAGCTCGAAAATTTCGGCGAGAACACGCCGATGGGCCGGCCCGGCCAGCCGAACGAGGTCGCTCCCAGCTTCCTGTTCCTCGCCTGCGCGGATTCGAGCTACATGTCCGGCCAGGTGCTGCATCCCAACGGCGGGACCATCGTCGGCAGTTGATTTGCGGGTCCGCTGTTGACGGACGCAAATGCTGCTATAGTGCGCGCAAGAAAGGGGAGACTGGAATGCGCGCGGTGGGAGGTGTTTTCGCGGGGGTGATCGCCGGCGCGGTCGCGATGGTCTGTGTCGCACTGGCGGGAGGCCTGCTCTTCCCGAGTGCGGCGCGTGTCGACGGCTTCGACACCCAGGCAGCCCTGGCCGTGTTCCCCAGCCTGCCGACAGGGGCGAAGATTGCCGTCATCGCGTCCTGGTTCTCGGCGTCCCTCGTCGGCGGCATGGTCGCCAAGAAGATCGCCGGCGGCGGCTGGGCGGCCTGGACGGTTACCGGCGTCTATGTCGTCTATGTTCTTCTGACGGTGAACATTCTGCCGATGCCCGCCTGGCTGCAGGCGATGGCGGTGGCCGCGCCGCTGTTCGGTGGGCTCATCGCAAACCACTTGGTGGCCGACCGCCGCCCCTTTGCAGAAGCCGCCGGTGATGCGGACATATAAGAGCTTCGCCGAATTCTGGCCGCATTATCTGCGCGAGCATGCGCGGCCGCGCACGCGCGCGCTTCACTATGTCGGCACGACGATCGTGGTCGCGATCGTCGCGGCGGCGATCGTCACCGGCACCTGGTGGCTGCTCCTTCTGCAGCCCGTGGCCGGCTACGGCTTCGCCTGGGCCGCGCATTTCCTGGTCGAGCGCAACCGCCCGGCCACCTTCACCTACCCGCTCTGGTCGCTTGCCGCCGATTTCAGGATGTGGGGCCTGTGGCTCACCGGGCGGCTGGGCCCGGAGCTCCGGCGCGCGGGCGTGACCCCGGAGAGCCCGGCCATCTCGCATTGATCTGTCCGCATGCGGACAGGTGTCCGCAAGCGAAGGCAATTGTGTAGGTGACAAAGCAGCCACCCGCACCGTTGCCGCTCTGGAGAGCGGACAATGAACGATATCGAACACGAGATTGAGATTACGCCGGAGATGATCGCAGCGGGGGTGCGCTCTTTCCGTAGTGACGTTGCAGACGACGGCGCCACACTCTTTGCCGACGAGGAAATCGTGCGCCGCCTGCTTAGCGCTGCGCTTTCTCAGCGGTCTCGACCATCTTAGTGTTGAGCTTGCAGAGTTTGTTTGCTGCCGCGAGGCAATCGGTGATGAACGAGCTTATGCTGTCGAATTCCACAGGCTCAAAACCCGGGATCTGAAGATCATATTTCCGGGACTGAGGGCGGATGAGTTTTGGCTTGGACGACGATCGCCGGGATAGGCGTCCTGTGTCGTCAGCCCATGCGTCGTGGACGATACGATTGCGACGATTTCTAAGCTCATTGCTGGCCAGGTTGGTTAGGTCGATCAACTCGTCAAACCAAGGAGCACTCGCAAATTTTCGATGGGCAAGCGTCGCGATCAGCGGCACTCGGTCCCTAAGCGAAACATTCGTCGAGATGATTTCGCTTTCTGCAAAAGGGACGCCGTGCGCCGTGAGGAGTATGCCAAGCGAATGCTCCACGGCTCGCTCTAAGTAGGACCAAGCAATGACGGAGCGCCCTAACGAGAGAACCATGATCTCGGACCGCTCCAAGTTCAGCTCGGTTAGGGCCTCTTTGGCTTGAGCCAGTTGCTCATTGGCGGTAGGTTCATCCTCCATGCCTGA
>DATJTE010000140.1:0-5582 GCA_035503715.1 Rhizobiaceae bacterium
GCGATCGGCATGGCGCAGGAGCTGGCCATCATGATCACGGCCGTGGTGATCGCTTGCCTGATCATGTACGTCTCCTCAGGCCCGGTGTCGCGGTTTGTCGCGGAGCATCCCACGACCAAGATGCTGGCGTTGTCCTTCCTGGTGCTGATCGGGGTCGCGCTGGTCGCCGACGGATTCCAGTTCCACATTCCGCGCGGCTACATCTATTTCGCGATCGCGTTCTCCGCGGCGGTTGAATTCTTCAACGTGCTCGCCAAGCGCAACCGCGGGAAGCCTGGTGGTTAACCGCTCCTGACATCGTCGAGTTGACAAGCCCGGCTTGATGGCTTTCGCTTCGCAAGACTGATTTTGCCGTTTCGGGAGCGATTGCGATGACCAAGGCCGTGCGCGTGCACAAGGTGGGGGGACCGGAAGCGCTGGTGTTCGAGGCGGTCGACCTTGCTGCGCCGGAGCCGGGCGAGGTCCGCATCCGCCAGCACGCGGTCGGTCTCAACTTCATCGACGTCTACTATCGCACCGGGCTCTACAAGGCGCCGGGATCGCCGTTTGTCGTCGGCAACGAGGCGGCCGGAGAGGTCGTCGCCATCGGGCCTGGCGTGACCCATTTTCATCCGGGCGACCGCGTCGCCTACTATCATAACCTCGGTGCCTACGCGACCGAGCGCAACATCCCCTGGGAGAAGCTGGTCAAGTTGCCCGACCACATCACCTATGAGCAGGGCGCCGTCCTGATGCTCAAGGGGCTGACGGTCTGGTATCTCCTGCACAAGACCTTCAGGATCGAGACGCATCATCGCGTGCTGATCCATGCCGCAGCCGGTGGCATCGGCCTGCTCGCCTGCCAGTGGGCGCGGGCGCTCGGCGCCCACGTGATCGGCACCGTTGGCTCGAAGGCGAAGGCCGAGCTTGCGCTCGCCAATGGCTGCGACCACGTCATCAACTACAGCGAGGAGGATTTCGTTGCGCGGGTCAAGCAGATCAGCCGGGGCGAGCTCTGCGACGTCGTCTATGACGGCGTCGGCAAGGCGACCTTTCCGGGCTCGCTGTCCTGCCTCAAGCCCCGCGGGCTGTTCGTCAGCTTCGGCAACGCCTCGGGCCCGGTGCCGCCGTTTGCGATCGCCGAGCTCAACAATCACGGCTCGCTGTTTGCGACCCGGCCGAAGCTCAACGATTATATCGGCACCCGCAAGGAGCTCTTGGAGGGCGCCGATACGCTGTTTGCCGCGGTGATCAGCGGCAAGCTGCATGTGCCGATCAATCACGCCTATGCGCTGAAGGATGCCGGCAAGGCCCATATCGACCTCGAGAGCCGCAGCACCACAGGCGCGTCGATACTGAAGCCGTGAAGTCGTTCCGGGGCGATGCGAAGCATCGAACCCGGAACCTCGAGATTCCCCGATGCGCAATTGCGCATCTGAGGTCTGGCCCTTCGCACCATCCCGGAATGACGGAGCACGTCAAGCCACCCGCCTCGCAGCACCGGCCTTGGTCAGGATCGCATCGAGCTGATCGATCATCTCGCCAATCTCCTCCCGCGTGACGTTCAGCGCCGGCATGAACCGAAGTGCATCCGGCTGCGGCGAGTTCAGGAGCAGGCCGGCCTCGAACGCCTGCGCCACGATCGCAGCTCCGATCGGCAGCTTCAGGTCGAGCGCGAGCAGGAGGCCGCGGCCGCGGACTTCGCCGAGCCCATGCCGCGCCGAGAGCTTCTGCAGCTCGCTCTCGAGATAGAGCCCGGCTTCAGTGGCCGCTTTCAGGAACGCCGGCTTGCCCACTTCCTCCAGCACCGCAGACCCGACTGCGCACATCAATGAGTTGCCGTTGAAAGTGCCGCCCTGGTCGCCATGCTCGAAACAGGACGCCTTTTCGGTCGCTAGCAGCGCCGCCAGCGGCGCACCGCCGCCGATGCCCTTGCCGAGCGTCATGATGTCGGGCTCGATCCCGGCGTGCTCATGGCCGAACAGCCTGCCCGTGCGGCCCATGCCGGTCTGGATTTCGTCAACGATCAGGAGCAGGCCGTGCTCCTGCGTCAGCGCCCGCAACTCCTTCAGGAATTGATCGGTCGCCGGCCACACCCCGGCTTCGCCCTGGATCGGCTCCAGCATCACGGCGACGGTGTTGCCGTTGATGAGGGCTTGCACCGACGCGAGGTCGTTGAGCTTGGCCTTCTTGAAGCCCGCCACCTTGGGTTCGAACAGCGGTTCGAACGCCTTCTTGCCAGAGGCCGACATGGTCGCGAGCGTGCGGCCGTGGAAGCCGCCCTCGAAGGTGATGATCTCGAACGCGCCATTCCTGTGTTTGGCGCCGTATCTGCGCGCAAGCTTGATCGCGCCTTCGTTGGCTTCGGCGCCCGAGTTGGCAAAAAACACCTGATCGAAGCAGCTTGCATCGACCAGCGCCTTCGCAAGCTCGAGGCTTGCCGCATTGTAGTAGGCCGGGCTCGGCGTGATCAGGAGCCTCGCCTGCGCTGCAATCGCATCAGCGAGCCCCGCCGGGGTATGTCCGAGGCAATTGACCGCCCAGCCCTGGATGAAATCGAGATAGCGCTTGCCGTTGTCGTCCCAGAGATACGCGCCTTCGCCGCGCACGAACACGGCGTGCGGGCGCGCGGTGATGTCCATCAGCGCATCGAACGGAGGGGTGGCGTTGAGCATGGCAATCTCCTGTAGGCTTTGGTTGGGGAGGGGCACAAACGCAAGAAGGCCGCGCTTTGTCGGGCGCGGCCTTCTCGAAAACGGAGCTGATCTAGTTAATCAGCAGGGTCGTCGGACATGGCGCAGCCCATCATCGTCGCGGGAGCGACGACGGAGACGGGCGCAGCGGATGGTCCGGTTGGAAATCATGGGCCGCGCTCATACAGCCAACGGGCAGGAGGTGTCAAGAGCGAGCGAATTTTACGAAAACTTTAGGCATGACCCGTAGCTTCGTTCGACTGGCTTAGAACAGGCCTTCAGGCGCTCAGGAAGAGCGATGTCCGATACGCGTTTGTCGATAGCCGACGAGGTCGAAGCGGCGATGGTCGCAGGCCCAGAGGCGAAATATGCCGAAACCGTCGCGCGGGTGACGGCGCTGTTTCTGGCGTCGGCAGGAAGCTACAGCCACGAGCAGATCGAATTGTTTGGAGACGTGTTCGAGCGGCTCGTCAACACGATCGAGCTGCGCGCGCTGGCGGACGTCAGCGCACGGATCGCCTTGGCCGAATTGAGCTCTCAGCTTGCGCCCGTCCCGCAGGCCCCAGCGTCCCTGATGCGCCGCCTCGCAAGGCACGACGAAATCTCCATCGCTGGTCCCGTGCTGTCGGAGTCGCCGCGGCTGAGCAACGAGGACCTGGTCGAGATCGCAAACGCCAAAAGCGAGAAGCACCTGATCGCGATCGCCGGCCGCTGGTGGCTGCAGGAGATCGTCACCGACGCGCTCGTCGGCCGCCGCTTTCCAACCGTGAGCCGCCGGCTCGTCGCCAATCCAGGGGCGCGGGTTTCTGCGGCCGGATTTGCCGTCATCCTGTCCCAGGCGGTCGCGGATCCCGAGCTTGCGGTTGCGACAGGCATCCGGGCGGATCTGCCGGTCGATCTGCGGCGGCAATTGCTGCGCACGGCGACCGACACGGTGAAGGCACGCCTGCTGTCGCAGGCGCCGCCGCACCTGTTCGAGGAGATCCGCGACGCGGTCTCGGGAGCGGCAGCCCGGACCGATCGCGAGCTTTTCGAGGATCGCGACGCCGAGACCGCCAGGATGCTGATGGCGCGGCTGCAGAAGGAGGGCAGGCTCAGCGAAGCAACCCTGCGCGACCTCGCCACGCAGAAGCGATACGAGGAGACGCTCGCCGCACTGGCCGAATTGGCGCACTCCAGCGTCGAGATCATCCGTCCGCTGATGCAGAGCCGGCGTAGCGATGGAATCCTGGTGCCCTGCAAGGTAGCTGGCCTTGGCTGGGAGACCGTCGAAGCCGTGCTCGACTGTCGCTTCTCCCGCGGCGTGACCGCCAGGGACGAGCTGTCCAGGCTGAAGTTGCAATTTGCCGAGCTGGCGACCGAGCAGGCCGCCCGGCTGCTCGGATTCTGGACCGTGCGTTCCGTGGCGCCACTGTCGAGACCGAGCCGAAGAAACTAGAATCCCGCCACGCTGCCGTGCAGGTCGTATTCGTCGGCGCGCTCGATTTTCGCGGTGACGATCTCGGGCGCATCGGTCTTTGACTGACTCCTGGCAACCGTCGCGCCGACCTCGTCGTCGAGGCGAGCCCTCCCTCGCGCAGGAATATCGAAGCTCCGGCGGACGTTGGAGGGATGAGCGGCGATTGCCGTTCATCCCTCCGTTGTCATGCGCGCTGGAGAACTGTGTCCACAAACGCATTGGGTAGTGGCGCATAGCGCGAGAATGCCATCGTGAAGCTTGCTCGTCCCTGAGAAAGGGACCTGAGCGCACTCACGTAGTTGAAAAGCTCCGCGAGCGGAGCTTCGCCGATGACCTCCTGCGCACGCGCGACCAGTCCTGTCTCCAGGACCTGCCCGCGTCGGCGTTGCAAGTCGCCGATCACAGCCCCGAGATAGTCTTCAGGAGTCGTGATGACGATCCGCGCGATCGGTTCAAGCAGGATCGGAACGGCTCTTTCGAAACCGATCCGAAACGCTTCCCGCGTGGCCAGTTCAAAGGCAAGCCCTGACGAATCCTTCTCATGGAAGGCGCCGTCCAACAAGCTGACCCTCAAACCAAGCACGGCATACCCGCCTGGGCCACCATCCAGCATCGATTGCCGCAGAGCCTTTTCGATCGACGGTACAAACTCTTTTGGAATTGCACCGCCAACGACCTTGTTGATGAATACGAGGCCCGTCTCGCCTTCCAATAAAGGCTCAAACATCAACCGGACCCGCGCCATTTGCCCAGGGCCGCCGCTCTGCTTCCGCAGCGTGTGGTCGACCTCCGACCGTCGCGATACGGCAGCCCGATAGGCGACCTGAGGCGCTCCAATCATGGCATCCACATTGAAGTCTTCCTTCAACGTTTCGACCACGATCTGGAGGTGCAGTTCCCCCATGCCGCGCAGCAGCGTCTGGCCGCTTTCCCCGTCGACAACGACGCGCAGTGACGGGTCGCTGCGCGCCATCATCGCCAGGGCTTGTCCTAATCGTTCCTGCCCCTGGCCCGCGCGTGGCTCGATCACGGCCTCGATCACGGGGTCCGGGATGGCAAAGCCATCGAGCACGATCGGGTGAGCAGGCTCGCTCAGCGTGTTACCGGCACTGACGGATTTGAGGCCAACCGCCGCAACGACGTCGCCAGCCATGGCTTCGCCGATCTCGGTGTGCGTGTCAGCATGAATTCGCATCAATCGACCGATACGCTCGACCTTGCCGGTTGCGGCATTGAACACCGCCGCTCCCGGAGCGATCCGTCCGGCATAGACCCTGATGAACGCCAGCACGCCGAAACGGCTCGTCTGCACCTTGGATACCAAGGCGACAAACGGTTCGTCGGGTATCGGACGGCGCTGTTCGACCTTGCTGGTGTGCGGATTGGCGCCTGTGACCGGCGGTCGATCGATCGGTGCCGGAGCATAGTCGACGATCGCATCGAGAAGCGAC
>DATJTE010000141.1:0-20842 GCA_035503715.1 Rhizobiaceae bacterium
CGTAATCACTCGCCACGGGCGCGCCATCGCGCGGCTCGTGCCGGAAGCGGACCAACGGCAGGCTGAAATCGACAAAGCGATTGAGGGGATCAAGGCTCTGCAAAAAACCACGGGCAAGATAACGGTCGAAGAACTACTTTCCGCCCGGCACGAAGGTCACAAATACTGATGCCAATCGTCATCGACGCATCGGTGACAGCTGCCTGGATCCTCCCTGACGAAACGCATCCCGTCGCCGAGGAGTGCGCGAATATCCTGACTCGAGACGATGCGCTGGTGCCGGCGATATGGTGGTTCGAGGTCAGAAACCTGCTGGTCATGGCCGAAAGAAGACAACGCATCAGCCACGCCGTGACAACCCGGGCTCTCGACCTCTTGGCCCGCTACCCAATCGTTCAGGATCATTCGGCGGATGAGGCAACGCTGATGTCGCTGGCGCGCCAATACCAACTCACCGTCTACGACGCAGCCTATCTGGAACTGGCGCTTCGCATGCGAGCGCCCCTTGCAACTCTGGATCGCGAGCTTTCGGCAGCCGCCGTCGAAGCCGGTGCAACCGTTCTTCAGGCCGAAAAATAGATCAGGTCACCAGTCCATCACCACCTTGCCGGAATTTCCGCTCTTCATGGCTTCGAAGCCGAAGATGTAGTCGTCGATGCCGATGCGGTGGGTGATGAGGCCGGAGACGTCGAGGGGGCCCTGGACCAGGGCGATCATCTTGTACCAGGTCTCGAACATCTCGCGGCCGTAGATGCCCTTGAGATGCAGCATCTTGAAGATGACCTTGTTCCAGTCGATCTCGAAGCCGGTGGGCGCGATGCCGAGGATGGCGATCTTGCCGCCGTTGTTCATGGTGTCGATCATATCGCGGAAGGCGGCGGCCGAGCCGGACATTTCGAGGCCGATGTCGAAGCCCTCGCGCATACCCTCCTCGCGCATCACGTCGGCGAGTTTTTCCTTCGAGGCGTCGACGACATGGTGCACGCCGAGCTTCTTCGCCAGCGCCAGCCGCGTCGGGTTGATGTCGGTGATGACCACTTTGCGCGCGCCGACGCATTGCGCAACCAGCGCGCCCATGATGCCGATCGGCCCTGCGCCGGTGACCAGCACATCCTCGCCGACCAGGTCGAAGGAAAGCGCGGTGTGGACCGCGTTGCCGAGGGGATCGAAGATCGCCGCGACCTCGTCCGGGATGTCGTCCGGGATCGGCACGACATTGTGCTGCGGGATCGACAGATATTCGCCGAACGCGCCCGGCCGATTGACGCCGACGCCGAGCGTATTGCGGCAAAGGTGCCCCCTGCCCGCGCGGCAGTTACGGCAGTGGCCGCAGACGATGTGGCCCTCGCCGGAGACGCGCTGGCCAACCTTGTACTCCGTCACCGCCGCGCCGAAATCGGCAACCGTGCCGACGAATTCGTGACCGGTCACCATCGGAACCGGCACCGTTTTCTGGGCCCACTGATCCCAGTTGTAGATGTGCACATCGGTGCCGCAGATCGCAGTCTTCTTGACCTTGATCAGCACATCGTTCGGGCCGATCTCGGGAACCGGCACCTGTTCCATCCAGATGCCGGGCTCGGCCTTCGCCTTCACCAGCGCGCGCATCATGTTCGACATCAGATCACTCCAAGCTCTTTGCCGACCGCGCCGAATGCTTCCACCGCGCGGTCGATATCCTCCGGCGAATGGGCGGCCGACATCTGGGTGCGGATACGCGCCTGGCCTTTCGGCACGACCGGGAACGAGAAGCCGATCACGTAGATGCCGCGCTCCAGCATTTTCGCCGCCATTTCTCCGGCAAGTGCGGCATCGCCGATCATCACCGGGATGATCGGATGATCGGCGCCGGCCAGCGTGAAGCCGAGCTTGGTCATCTTCGAGCGGAAACGGTCGGCATTGGCAGTGAGCTTTTGGCGCAGTGCATCGCCGTTGCGGACCAGTTCGAACACCTTCAGCGACGCGCCCGCGATCGCCGGCATCAGCGTGTTGGAGAAGAGATACGGCCGCGAACGCTGGCGCAGCCATTCCACCACCTCGCGCTTGCCCGAGGTGTAGCCGCCGGACGCGCCGCCCAGCGCCTTGCCCAGCGTGCCAGTGATGATGTCCACCCTGCCCTCGACGCCGCAATGTTCGGCCGAGCCGCGACCGTTTTTGCCGACGAAGCCAACGGCATGGCTGTCGTCGACCATGACCAGCGCATTATACTTTTCAGCGAGATCGCAAACGCCCTTCAGGTTGGCGATGATGCCGTCCATGGAGAAGACGCCGTCGGTGGCGATCATCCGGAAGCGTGCGTCGGAAGCTTCATTCAGCCGCGCCTCCAGCTCCGCCATGTCGTTGTTGGCGTAACGATAGCGCCGCGCCTTGGAGAGCCGCACGCCGTCGATGATCGAGGCGTGGTTCAGCGCGTCGGAGATGATCGCGTCTTCCTCACCGAGCAGCGTCTCGAACAGGCCGCCATTGGCGTCGAAACACGAGCCGTAGAGGATCGTGTCCTCCAGGCCGAGAAAATCGGAGATCGTCCGCTCGAGCTGCTTGTGCTCCTCCTGCGTGCCGCAGATGAAGCGTACCGAGGCCATGCCGTAGCCATAACGGTCGAGCGTTTCCTTCGCGGCGGCGCGCAGCTCCTCGCTGCCGGCGAGGCCGAGGTAATTGTTGGCGCAGAAATTCAGCACCTTCTGGCCGCCGGCGACCGCGATCTCGGACGACTGCATCGAGGTGATGACACGCTCGGATTTGTAGAGGCCGGCTGCTTTCAGACCGTCGATCTCGCTGCTCAGATGCTTCAGAAAATCTTGCGGCATGACACGATCCTGTCCGGCGGCCGGGATAGGGCTGGAAACGCCCTAACTCTAGCAGAAATGCGACAGGCCGACCCGCCGCTTTGCTCGCCTCGATAGCGCGCGAAACGGGCTAAAGTCACCCGAAATTATGGGGCATTCTCGATGGCGATCGTCAAAATCACCGTTTACCGCCAATGGCAGCCGTTCCGCGACGGCACCTACACCTGCTCGGGCGGGCGAAGCGCTGAAGGCTTCGATACGACCATCGTCGCCATCGAAGCCGGTGACGGACTGACCGGCTATGGTGAGATGGCGCCGCTCGGCGCCTTCTACGACCCGTCTTTTGCCGAAGGCGCGCGCGCCGCGATCCGCGAACTGGCGCCGCAGCTTGTCGGCGAAGACGAGACCGGCATCGAGGCGCTCTACCGTCGCATGGACCTGCTGCTGAAAGGCCATCCCTACGCCAAGTCGGCGATCGACATGGCGCTGTGGGATCTTGCCGGCAAGCGCAGCGGCTTGTCGCTTGCCGCGCTCACCGGTGGCGCGGACGGGACAAGCCTGCCACTCTACCGCTCGATCGCGCAGGAAGCGCCGGCGGCGATGGCGAAGCGGGCGAAGAAATACATCGCCGAAGGCTATCGCCGGCTGCAGGTGAAGGTCGGTCTGGAGGTCGATGAGGACATTGCGCGGCTGTCGGCGGTGCGGGCGGCCGTGCCCGGCAATACGGTGCTCTTCTGCGACGCCAATGGAAGCTGGGGCACAGCGGAGACGCGGCGCTTCCTGATGGCGACGCGCGATCTCGACTACACGCTGGAGCAACCCTGCGCGACCTATGAGGAGAACCTCGCCATCCGCCGTGCGACGGACCGGCCCTTTGTGCTCGACGAGACGATCGATAGCGTCGACACGATGCTGCGCGCCGTCGGCGACGGGTTGGCCGACGGTGTCACGATTAAGCTGGCGCGGGTCGGCGGGCTGACCAGGGCAAAACTAATCCGTGACATCGCCATCGCTCGGAACCTGAAGATCACCATCGAGGATACAGGCGGCGCCCAAATCGATACCGCTGCCTATTCGGGGCTGATGCTCTCGGTGCCGGAGAACCTGCGCAACCACACGGTCGACTTCCACAATTGGGTGACGGTGTCGAACGCGCGCGCGGAGTTCCGCATCACCAAGGGCATGATGGAACCGCCGCTGGGATCAGGCCTGGGTGTGGACGTCGATCTGAAAGCGCTCGGCGAACCGATCTTCGAAGCCGGCGTCAGTCGCCCATCACGGCGTCCAGCCCGCGCTGCAGCCCGGTGAAGCCGGAGATTTTTCGCGCCGCGAGCAGCGTACCCGCAACATAAGGCGCGGCGGACGAGCCGGCGTCGTGGCGAATGATCAGGCGCTCATTGTCCGCGCCGAACACGGCCTCGCACGACAGCACGAAGGACGGCACGCGCAGCGAATGCACCTGCACCGGCCGCGGCGATCCAACCGCACCGCCACGTGTCTCCTTGACGCCGGTGAGTTCGGCGACCGGCTTCGACGTGCCTGACTGGCGCACGCCGCCCAGCAGCTCGGCCAGTTCGCGCGCGGTGCCGGACGGCGTGTCTGGCTTGCCGGGTGAAGCGTAGTCGAGGATCTCGACGTCGGCGACGTGTTTTGCCGCCTCCAGCGCGAAGCGGCGGAGCAGCGTCGCGGTGATGGAGAAATTGCCGGCGGCGAGCACACCCTTGCCGGCTTTCTTCGCGGCCGCGTCGATCTCGGCGTAATCCTTCGCCGACAGGCCCGACGTGCCGATGACGGCGTGGCGGCCGGCGGCAAGGGCTGCCAGCACGTTCGCCTTCACGACATTCGGCTTGGTGTAGTCGATCAGAACGTCCGATGGCACTTTAAGAGCTTCTTCGACGGTCGCAACGATCGGAACGCCATTCGCGGCGATCCCGACTGCCTCGCCGGCGTCCTTGCCGGCCGCGTTGCGGCTCACCGCGCCGGCAAGCTGCAAATCGTCAGCCTTGGCAATCGCGGCAACGAGCGCGCGACCAACCCAGCCGGTCGAACCAGCGAGAAGAATGCGGATGGTCATCGGCCGCTCCTAGAAAAACGCCTGCAGGCCGGTCTGCGCGCGGCCGAGGATCAGCGCGTGAACGTCGTGCGTGCCCTCGTAGGTGTTGACCGTTTCGAGGTTCGCGGCGTGGCGCATCACGTGATAGCCGATCTGGATGCCGTTGCCGCCATGCATGTCGCGCGCCTGCCGCGCAATGTCGAGCGCCTTGCCGCAATTGTTGCGCTTCACTAGGCTGATCATCTCCGGCGCGAATTTGCCGTCGTCCATCAGCCGGCCGACGCGTAAGCTGCCTTGCAGGCCGAGCGTGATTTCCGTCTGCATGTCGGCGAGTTTCTTCTGGAAAAGCTGCGTGCCGGCGAGCGGCTTGCCGAACTGCTTTCTGTCGAGGCCGTACTGCCGGGCGCGGAACCAGCAATCCTCCGCCGCGCCCATCGCACCCCAGGAGATGCCGTAACGCGCGCGGTTCAGGCAGCCGAACGGCCCCTTGAGGCCCGAGACGTTGGGCAGGAGCGCGTCCTCGCCAACCTCGACATTCTCCATCACGACTTCGCCGGTGATCGAGGCGCGCAGGCTAAGCTTGCCGTCGATCTTCGGCGCGGACAGGCCCTTCATGCCCTTCTCAAGGACAAAGCCGCGAATC
This sequence comes from Rhizobiaceae bacterium, assembly GCA_035503715.1. Classification (GTDB taxonomy): domain Bacteria; phylum Pseudomonadota; class Alphaproteobacteria; order Rhizobiales; family Rhizobiaceae; genus OAS926. Next base: position 5,483 of record DATJTE010000141.1, read on the forward strand.
TCATTGTTGTGCGCGGCAGACTTTGCCCAGACGACGAACACGTTCGCGATCGGCGCGTTCGAGATCCACATCTTCGAGCCGTTCAGGCGATAGCCGCCGTCGGTTTTTTCGGCGCGGGTCTTCATGCCGCCCGGGTCAGATCCCGCATCCGGTTCGGTCAAGCCGAAACAGCCGATCCATTCGCCTGAAGCGAGCTTCGGCAGATATTTCTTGCGCTGCTCCTCCGAGCCATAGGCATGGATCGGATACATCACCAGCGACGACTGCACGCTCATCATCGAACGGTAGCCGGAATCGATGCGCTCGACTTCGCGGGCAACGAGGCCGTAGGTCACATAGCCGGCGCCGAGGCCGCCATACTCCTCCGGGATGGTGACGCCGAGCAGGCCAGCCGCACCCATCTCGGCGAAAATCGCTGGATCGGTCTTTTCCTCGAGATACGCGTCCTCGACGCGCGGGGCGAGCTTGTCGGCGGCGAACGAGGCCGCCGCATCGCGCATCATGCGCTCATCTTCCGAAAGCTGATCGTCCAGAAGGAACGGATCGTTCCAGACGAAGGAAGCTGCGGCTTTCGCCGGCTTGGCGTCGATGTTCATGCAATTTGCCCGTGGTCAGGAAATATTTCGGCCGTTCTATCCTCTCGCGCCACCTCCCGCAAACGTTTCGGCTGAGCCAGATCGTTCGAATTGTCCGATTTGGCGAAAATCCACGCTAACCAGCCAAGGTAAAAGCCGGGATCAACCGGTCGTTTTTACCTTGCTTTACCCTGCCGTTAACCCGTGCAAACGCAGGGTCTAAGACGCGCGCAAGAACGAGAAGAGGCGCGGCGGCAGGGGCAAATGACAGACCAGGCAACCAAGACGGCCGGTGGCGACCGGCTGATCATGATGATCAAGAGCGCATACTGGGTGGCTCTTCTGATCATCGCAGCCATGGCGATGGCGACCTACGTCTTCCTCCAGCAGATGATGGCGGAGCAGCAGCAGGACGAGGGTATCCGCTCGCTGGTTGCGGCGCAGAAGGCGCTGTCGCAGCGCGTCGTCTACCTCGCAAACGCCGTCGATGGCGTGCCTCAGGACAAGAAAGCGGCAACGCTCCGGTCGCTGGAGAAAGCCACCGCCGAGTTCGAGAAGAATTACGATCTCCTGCTGTCGAAAACCGCCGCAGACCCGCTGTCGCCGGCGCGACTCGATCCAACCACGATCGAGAATGTGCTTTTCGCCAAGCCGCACCACCTCGACTATTTTTCCATGGGCCTGGCGGCGAACGGCTGGCGTCTGGCCGCCGCGCTGAAGAGCGAGCTTGGCCTCGACGGTTCAACCGGCGGTTATCTCGCGGGCAAGGAGAGCGCAACCCTTGACGAAACCGTCGCGAACGTCACGCTGGCCGGCTACGAAGAGCTCGGCCGTCGCCTGAAAACGCAGGCGAACGAGCGGCTCGCCAGCATGCTCAGTGTCCACAAGGCGTTGTTCTACACCACGATTGGCGTCATCGTGCTGATCGCGCTCTTCATCTTCCGCCCCATGTCGGAGATGATCCTGCGCCGCACGCATGAACTGGTTGATGCCCGGAACTCGATGGCATTCATTGCGGTGCATGATGGCCTGACCGGTCTGCACAACCGATCGTTCCTCACCGACCATTTCGATACGCTGATCAAGAGCGCTTACCGGCGCAATGAGCGCCTGGCCGTGCTGCAGATCGACCTCGACCGGTTCAAGCAGATCAACGACACGCTCGGCCATGCGGCGGGCGATTTCGTTCTGGTCGCGACCGCGCAGCGCATGCGCGAATCCTGCCGCGCATCGGATTTGTGCGTCCGGCTCGGCGGCGACGAATTCATCATGATTCTCAACGCCGCCGGATCGAGCGAGGACATCAACAGCGTCGCCAAGCGCATACTGACGCGCATCAACGACCCGATCAATTTCCACGGCGCCACCATCCTGCCAGGCGCCAGCGCGGGCATTGCGGTCTATCCGGTCGATGCCGACAACGCCAACGACCTGATCGTCCATGCCGATCTCGCGCTCTATTCGGCGAAGAAGCAGGGCGGCGGCAATTTCTCGTTCTTCTCCGAAGAGCTCCGTCTGGAACTCGATCATCGCAAGCAGCTCGAGCGCGATCTCAAGGTGGCGATCGAGGCGCGCGACTTCAGCGTCTACTTCCAGCCGCAGGTGTCCCTCACCAACGGGTCGATCACCGGCGTCGAGGCGCTGGTGCGCTGGAAGCACCCCGAGCGCGGCATGGTTTCGCCGGGTGAATTCATTCCGGTCGCGGAAAAGTCCGGGCTGATGGCCGATATCGGCCGCATCATCCTTTCGAAGGCGATCGCGGAAGCGGCCCAGTGGTACAGGGACGGCATCGAATTCGGACGGCTGGCCGTCAACGTCTCCGGCACCGAGTTGCGCGAGCCGGATTTCGATACCTTCCTGTTCGAGACGCTGGAAGCCGCCGGCCTGCCGCCGCAGAAACTGTCGCTGGAGATCGTCGAGTCGGTCATTCTCGACGACGAGAAGACTGGCATCGCCGCCAAGCTGCGCTACATCCGCGCCGCCGGCGTCCATCTGGAACTCGACGATTTCGGCACCGGCTACGCCTCGCTCAGCCACGTCAATCCGAACGAGATCGACCGGCTGAAGATTGACCGGCGTTTTGTCCAGAACATCAATCTGAACGGCGACAATTCGAAGATCGTGCGCGCCATCACCGAGCTGGCGCGCGGCCTCGGCATCTCGATCATCGCGGAAGGCGCAGAGACTGAAGCCGAGCTGAATTCACTGCTGTCGATTGGCTGCGACCAAGTGCAGGGCTATTCGATCGCCTTCCCGATGCCTGACGCGCAGGCGCGCGAATGGCTGGCGTCGCGGTCGAAGGCGAAGCCGCAGTTGCGGCTGGTCGAGGGCGGTGCAGTTGCGTGATTGCTTAGCTGTTACGTGCGGGCAGCGCGGGCAGTGATTTCATCGGGTTATGAAGAGGGACGCCCAACGGTCGGAAATGGCGTTCGTTCTGTGTGAGCACAATGAGCCCATGCGTTTCAGCAGTCGCGGCGATTGCTATATCTTCAAAGCCGACTTCATGCGCGCGTGAGAGGTCTATCATCCGCGCGGCGACATGCGCGGCCGCCAAATCGAATGGAATGAATCGCTCACCGAAGAGATGTTCAATAGCCGACCACCATTCATGTAACGAAGCCGCCTTTCGGTGCGCGCCGAGACGGATCGCTTTTGCGATGCCGCTGCGAACCTCCGCCGCTGTGACGGTCGAGAAATAAAGCCAGTCGCTGGCTTCATCCAACCATTCTGCAAGCGCACCCGGTTTCGCGCCATTTGAGGGAGCAACCGAGGAAATGACATTCGTATCGACGAGAAACATCAAAGGTCGACATCTCGAACCGGCTTTCTACGGCGCGGCGGAATATCGCTGGGATCACCGGGAAAGGCCGCGAGGAGGCTCCCCAAACTTGGCACTTTCGAAAGCTTCTCGTATTCCTTAAAGGAAAGGATCACCGCCTCTTTCCGGCCATGGCGCGTAATGATGGCCGGTTTACCGGCGACAGCGCGATCCACGACGGCCGACAGAGTTGCTTTTGCGTCCTTGAGCTGGATTTCATTCATGGCTGCACCCAATATGACTACTGTAGTCATATAGCCTATGCGGGCTGTTTCGGCAAGGTGCCGTTGAACTCACAACCGGATTGCGTATCTGATCCCGTCATAGATTGCGGCGTGGATGTTGCGCGAGGCAACCGCATCGCCGATGCGGAGCAGCGCGAAGCGCGCATCAAGGTCTGTTTCGGGGAAAACCGCTCCGCCTGATACGAGCCGCTCGTAGTCGACCGCACCTTTGTTCTTCGAGAGCGGCTTCAGCGCCTTGTAGAGATCGTCGATGGGTGCAGTGCCATGCTCAACGACGACCTGATCAATCCGGCGCTCGACCGACCACCCTTCGGCGAAGTCCGATTTCAGCGTGGCGACCAGTTGGTTGCCGTCGCGGCGCACGCCCTTCAGCCGCGTGTTGATGGTGACGCGCACGTCCTTCTCGTGGAACGCCTTCATGTAAGGCACGTGGTTCATGCCGCCCATTTCGGGTGCGAAGAAGCGCTCGGGCGAGACAAGCTCCAGCTTCGAGCCGGCATTGGCGATCATCTCCGCTGCGGTCATACCCGCATGGCTGCCATTGTCGTCGAAGACGAGCACGTTCTCCGCTGGCTTCACCGCGCCGGAGATGATGTCCCAGCTCGACGTGACGAGATCGTCGCCCGCATCCAGCGGCGGTTTCTGCGGCAGGCCGCCGGTGGCGATAATGACAATGTCCGGCTCAAGGCCAAGAACATCGTCCTGCTCGGCCCACGTATCATAGCGGATTTCGACGCCGAGACGCTCCAGCTCCGCCGTGCGCCAGTCGACGATGCCGATCAGCTCCTTGCGGCGCGGATTCTGCGCGGCAAGACGTATCTGCCCGCCGGCCTGTCCGGACACTTCCAGAACAGTGACCGTGTGCCCGCGCTCGGCGGAGACACGTGCAGCTTCCAAGCCCGCCGGCCCGGCGCCGACGATCACCACGTTCCGTTTCGGACCATCGCTCGGACGGATCACGTGCGGGATCGTCGCCTCGCGGCCGGTCGCCGCGTTGTGGATGCAGAGCGCCTCGCCGCCTTCATAGATGCGGTCGAGACAATAGGTTGCGCCGACGCAGGGGCGGATACGGTGCTCGTCGCCCGCCAGAACCTTCGCCACGATATGCGGATCGGCCATATGCGGCCGCGTCATGCCGACCATGTCCAGCTTGCCGGTGGCAATGGCGTGGCGCGCGGTGGCGACATCGGAGATGCGCGCGGCGTGGAAGACCGGGAACTTGGTTGCCGCCCTCACCTCGCCCGCGAAATCGAGATGCGGCGCCGAGCGCATGCCGGTGATCGGGATCACCTTGGTCAGGGCCGCGTCCGTTTCGATCGTGCCGCGTATGATGTTCAGGAAATCGATCTTGCCGGAGTTTGCCAGCCGCTTCGCAATCTCGACGCCTTCCGCACGCGACAGGCCTTTCTCCATATCCTCATCAGCGACCATGCGGATGCCGACGATGAAATCCGGCCCGACGGCTTTGCGAACCGCGTCGATGACCCGCATCGAAAACCGCAGCCGGTTGTCGAGCGCGCCGCCATAATCATCGTCGCGCTGGTTCGTGGCCGGCGACCAGAACCCGTCCATCAGATGGCCGTAGGATTCGAACTCGATGCCGTCGAGGCCGGCAGCTTGGCAGCGCTGCGCCGCATCCGCATAGTTCGCCACGATGCGCTCGATGTCCCAGTCCTCCGCCTCCTTCGGGAAGGCGCGGTGTGCCGGTTCTCGGACCGGCGAGGCCGAGAGCACCGGCAGCCAGTCCGCCTTGTTCCAGCCGGTGCGGCGGCCGAGATGGGTGAGCTGGATCATCACCTTGCAGTCATGCTCGTGGCAGGCATCGGCAAGCTCTTTCAGCCACGGCACGATCTCGTCGCGGTAGGCCTGCAGATTGCCGAAGGCGGCGGGACTGTCGCGACCGACGATCGCCGAGCCCGCCGTCATGGTGAGCGCCATGCCGCCCTTGGCCTTCTCGGCGTGGTAGAGCCGGTAGCGCTCCTTCGGCATGCCGTCCTCGGAATAGGCCGGCTCGTGACTGGTCGACATGACGCGGTTCTTCAGCGTCAGATACTTTAGCTGATATGGCTGGAGCAGAGGATCGTTGGACATGCGGATGCGAGCGTATCAGTTCAGCGGCAGTCTGCGATAGCGGCCGGGATTGTTCGGGTCGTTGAAATGACCCATTGGGCCGTTGTCAGCGAAATGTTTCGCCCATTTCTTCATTGCCTTGGCATCAAGCTCGACGCCAAGGCCGTCGCCTTCCGGCACAGGCACGACATTATTCGTCTGCCGGAACGGCCCGTCCTTGATCACATCGCCGATCTGCCAGCGGAACAATGACTGAGACGCCTCGGTGATCCACTGCGTCGCGGCAACCACATGCAAATAGGCGGCCGTCATGATGCCGAGGTCGTTCGAGTAGCACCAGAACCCCTTGCCCATCGCCTCGCAGGCCGCGATGAACTTCAGCGACTTCGATAGCCCGCCGAGCGCTGCGAAATTGCAGACGAAATAGTCCGGCGCACCAAGCGCTACGGCGCGCTTCAAGTCGGGCACGTGCGTCGAGAAGGGAATCGCCGAGTGCTGGCGGAGCTGCGCCATCTCCTCGAAGGTCGCAACCGGGTCTTCGTAATTGCGGATGTCGTAGGGCTCGATCTCGCGCAGGATACGGCGCGCGGTGGTCAGCGACCACTGCATGTTGGAATCGAGCTTGATCTGCGCCTCAGGGCCGAGCGCTTCGCGCAGCAGCTTCACCGTGCGGATCTCCAGAAGCGGGTCGCCCTGGATCAGCTTGCCCTCGAAGATCGTCGAGCCATGCTCTTCGCGCATCCTCAGGCAGTAGTCGACGATCGCTTCCGGCGTCATCTCGCCGCCCGCTTTGCCGTTCTTCGCCCGGAACGAGAAGTATTCGGAGAAGGGGATTCCTTTGCGCACCGCGCCGCCGATCAGTTTGTAGAGCGGCGTGCCGAACACTTTGCCGCGGATGTCCCACAGCGCCAGCTCCACCGAGCCGAAGGCGACGGACGCAGCGTTTTCGCCGGTGTTGGCGGTGATCTGCCACGGCGGCACGCAACGCGACTCGCAATCGGCAAGGTCGAGCGGGTCGGCGCCGATCAGCGCCGGCGCGATCTCGGCCTTGATGACCTCGCCGAAGTGCCACCACGGCGCCTCGCCAAGGCCGACGACGCCTTCATCCGTTTCAACCTCGACGATCGACTTGGACGCCCCGCCGTAAAGCCCAGCCGTCCACCAGAACGGCGCGTCAAGCGGGACGTTGACGTGTGTGACCTTGATGTTGGAGATCTTCATCTCGTCGCTGCCGGAACACTCGGAGATTGCCTTGCTACGTGTCTCGAAAACTCGCGGCCCTGGCGCAGATCGGCTGCGCGTCGGGCCGGGAGTTTCATCGCCAGATGGCCGCTACGCCGTCTCCAGCCAGACTTTTTGCAGGTCCAACTGGAATGTCTGGTGGACCCCGTGGTTCTTCACCTTCTCGCTCATATGGCAGAAGAGCGACTGCCAGAACGGCTGGATGATGACGCCGGAATCCTGCAGGATCGTCTCCAGATCCTTCATCACTTCGCGGCGCTTGTCGGGATCGGCGATCGCCAGTGCCTGCTCCAGCTTCGCGTCGAAGTCGGGGCTCGAATAGCCGCTCTCGTTCCACGCTTCTCCCGTCCGATAGCCCAGCGCCAGAACCTGCACCGCAAGCGGCCGCATGTACCAGATCGTCATGGAGTATGGGTATTTCGTCCAGTCATTCCAGAAGGTGGATCCGGGCAGGACTGTCCGCTTGACCTTTATCCCGGCCTCGCGGAACTGCGCTGCAATCGCATCGCCCGTGTTCTTCTGCCAATCGTCCTCGACGGTGATCAGGTCATGCTCGAATTCGAGCTGGCCGGCTTCTTCGAGAAGCTTCTTCGCGCCTGCGACGTCGCGGGCCTTTTTGGGAAGCTCGAAATATTCCGGATGAATTGGGCTGACGTGATGGTTCTCGCCGACCGTGCCGCGTCCGTTGTAGCCCAATTGAAGGACGACGTTGTTGTCCACCGCCATCTGCAGCGCGTTGCGGACCCTCTGATCGTCGTAGGGCTTCTGCGTGACGTTGGTGCGCGCGACCAGCGTCGTCGCAGTGGCGACCTCCGACTTGACCAGACCGAGCCCGTCCATGATGTCGACGAATTCCGCGCCGGTTTCGAGATTTGCGTCGATTTCGCCTGATTCGAATGCGTTGACGACCGCACTCGGGTCGGTGCCGTAGTCGATGAACTCGACACCGTCCAGAAGCGCCTCGCCTCCCCACCACGGGCCGTTCTCGCGCCGCTTCACCACGGCCTTGGCGCCTACTTCATACGAGACCAGTTCAAACGCACCCGTCCCGATCGGCTTCGCCACCGGATCGGCGCCGTCGGCATCGAAATTGCGATGCACGACGAGCGCCGGATAGTCAGTCAGATTCGCGATGATAGAGATGTCCGGCGTGGCGGGTTTCAGCTTTACCGTGTAGTCGTCCACGCGCTCAATGGCGCCGTCGCGCGCCTTGCCCGTCGCCTCATCGATCAGCGAACCGACCCGGGCGGCCATTGAATTGCCGGAGGCCGCCTTGTCGCACCAGCGATTGAAGTTGAACACGACATCGTCGGCGTTGAACGCATCGCCATTGTTCCACGTCACGCCCTGGCGCACCTTGAGCGTATATTCGGTCGCGTCGTCATTGACCTCCCAGCTTTCCAGCAGGACCGGCGCGAACGTGAACTCCCGCGTATAGGCGACGAGCGGCTCCAACCACGTGCGGCTGATGTTCGCCATCTCCACCCAATCGTATGTGCGTGGATCCTTCTGAGCCTTGACGGCCATGGCGAGCCTGAGTGTCCCGCCTTTCTTTCCTTCCTGCGCCTGCGCCTCACCAGGCAGCGCCAGGCCGGCCAGTCCATAGGCCATGGCTGTCGACGCACCCATCGCGCTCGCCAGCGCCAAGAACTCGCGCCGATCCATTCGGCCGTTGCGCGCCTCGGAGGCCATCCTCTCGATCACGTCCGGCACCCGGTCGCCATTGCTTTTGTAGAAACGCATTTTTCCTCCTTGTTCTTGTCTGTTCCCGGCCTTCGGTCTTGGCTGCCGAAATCCTCCGGCGGCGTGACTGCGATCGCGTCGTCACGCCATCAAGTCAGTACCAGGCGTCCTGCATCGAACGCTTCTTCGTCTCCATGAAGTCGCGCAGGCCTTCGTCGATCCCTTCATCCAACGGCGGCGGCTGATACTCGGCGAGCGCCCTCTTCCAGCGCTTGTTGGCGCGGGTGGCGGAATCGACCGAGCCTGCTGCTTCCCATTTCTCGAACGGCTCGTTGTCGGCGATTTCCGAGTCCCAGAACGCCGTCTCGTAATTGGCGAAGGTGTGCTTGCTGCCGAAGAAATGGCTGCCGGGACCGACCTCGCGGAATGCGTCCAGCGCGAGCTGGTTGTCGTCCACCGTCACGCCGTCGAGATAGGTGTGCAGCGCACCGCAGAAATCCGCGTCCATAACGAATTTTTCGTAGGACATGGAAAGCAGCCCATCGAGGAAGCCGGCCGAGTGCAGGATGAAATTCGCGCCGCAATGGACGGCGGCCATCATCGAGATCGTCGCCTCGTTCATCGCGTGGCCGTCCGGCAATTTCGACGTCGTGAAATTGCCGGAGCAGCGCAGCGGCAGGTTCAGCCGCCGCGCCAGTTGGCCGATCACCATCGAGCCGATCGCCGGCTCGGGCGTGCCGAAGGTCGGCGAGCCGGACCGCAGCGACATGGATGAGAGGAAGTTGCCGAAGACAACCGGCGCGCCGGGCCGCTCGAGCTGCGTCAGCGCGCAGCCGGCCATCGTCTCGGCCAGCGACTGCGCGATCGCGCCGGCATTGGTCACCGGACCCATCGCGCCGCCGAGGATGAACGGCACGATCACCGCCGCCTGGTTGGCGCGCGCATAGGCGCGCAGCGAGGTGGTCATAGTCGCGTCCCAGACCAGCGGCGAGTTCACGTTGACATTGCCGAGGATGACGCAGTTTTCGTCGACGAATTTTTCGCCGAAGACGATGCGCGTCATGTCGATCGAATCTTCCGCGCGACTCTCCGCCGTCACCGAACCCATGAAGCCGCGATCGGAATATTTGACATGGCTGTAGACCATATCGAGGTGCCGCTTGTTCACCGGCACGTCGACCGGCTCGCAGATCGTACCGCCCGAATGGTGCAGCCAGGGCGATGCCTGCGCGAGCTTCACGAAATTGCGGAAATCCTCGATCGTGCCGTAGCGGCGGCCGTTGTCGAGATCCATCACGAAGGGCGAGCCGTAAGCCGGAGCAAACACCACCGACTTGCCGCCGATTTCGACCGAGCGCGCAGGGTTGCGCGCGTGCTGCGTGAAGACCGGCGGCGCGGTCTTCAACACCTCGCGCAGCAGGCCCGGTTCGAACCTGACCAGCGCGTCGTCGACATTTGCGCCGGCGCGCCTCCAATGATCCAACGCCACCGGGTCATCGCGGAACTCGATGCCGATTTCAGCGAGGATCGTATCGGCCGCCGTCTCGATGCGGACGAGATTTTCTTCCGACAGGATGTCGTAGGTCGGGATGTTGCGGATGATATAGGGCCGGCCGAGCCCCTGCGGCCCGTGGCTGCGTTGCTCCCGCCGCGCCTGCCGACCGCCGCCGCGTTCGCGGCGCTTGCCGTCGCTCGGAACGTCCGCAGTCTGCTGTTCCATCACCGACCCCTATCAACCGTGTTCAGGCTAAAGCCGGCGCGCGAGCTTGTGACGCTGGAAAATCCTGATTGTTTGTATAAGCTGAGCTTATGCAAAACCTCCGACAGCTCCTCCCCTCGGCGGGCAACCTCATCGTCTTCGAGGCCGCGGGCCGGTTATCGAGTTTCACGGCCGCCGGCAGGGAACTGGCGATGACCCAGGCGGCCGTGTCCTATGCGGTCAAGGGGCTTGAGGAGCAGCTCGGCGTCGCGCTTTTCCAGCGACGTCATCGGCAGGTGCGACTGACGGAAGCCGGCGAGCGCTTTTTCGCCGACGTGACGCTTGGCCTGACCCACATTCGCAAATCTGCAGAAGAGATGCGGGCGCTGGGCACCGGCCGCCATGTGACGCTTTCCGCCTCAGTCGCCTTTGCGTCGTTCTGGATGATGCCGCGGCTGCAGAAATTCCGTGACGAACTGCCCGGCATCGATTTGCGCATCCAGACCGCCGATCGCGACCTCGACCTCCTTGCCGAAGGCATTCCGCTCGGCGTGCGCGGCGGTACCGCCGAGGAACTCCCCGACTACGATCTCATGCCGATCGCCGACGAGGAGATCTTTGTGGTCGCCGGGCCGTCCTACCTCGCCCGCGCCGGCACGCCCGCAACACCAGCCGAGCTTGTCTCCCACCGGCTGATACATCTGGAGGAACCCTTCCGCCGCGCCGCTGACTGGAAGGAGTGGCTGGAGTCGGCCGGCGTCGCCAAATCGCCGCCGCGCGGGCTGGTGATCAACGACTACGCGCTGGTCATCCAGGCGGTTATGGAAGGCGAAGGCATCGCGCTTGGCTGGCGGCATCTCACTGAGCGCCTCATCTCGCGTGGACTGCTGGTGCGGGTAACCGATCACGTTATGAATACCGGCGCCGTCTTCCACGTTGCCTGGCCGAAGAACCGGGAGCTAAGCCCGGTCGTCGCGAAGGTGCGCGACTGGCTGGTGGCGAACGCGTGAGCGGATGCCGATGACCGAGTTCGCCGCCTACGCCGGCCTCTTCGGCGTCGCGTTTCTCGCCGCGACGATTTTCCCTGCGCAGTCGGAGGCGGTGCTGGCCGGTATGCTGCTCAGCGATCGCTATTCCGTCGCGGCGCTGCTCGCGGTCGCGACGGTCGGCAATGTACTCGGCGCCGTCGTCAACTGGCTGCTTGGACGCGGCATCGAACGGTTTCGCGACTGGCGCTGGTTTCCCGCCAGCGCGGTCCAGCTTGAGCGGGCGAGACGCTGGTATGCCCGCTACGGCCGCTGGTCCCTGCTCCTGTCCTGGCTGCCGATCGGCGGCGACGCCTTGACGGTGATCGCTGGCGTGCTGCGCGAGCCGCTCTGGAGTTTTGTCGCCATCGTCACGATCGCCAAGGCGGGCCGCTACCTTGCGCTGGCCGCCGTCACCGAAGGGCTGCTGTGAGGCAGGGCCGGCGGCGACGCGAGGCAGCCCATTGCCTGCAAGGTTGTGCGCACGGCGACATCCCAGTCGGTGTGCGGCTCGGCGCCCAGCACCTTGACCAGCTTGGTGTTGCGCATGCGCAGCGGCACGCTCCACAAATAGCGCATTTCGCGCATCTCGCGGAACAGCGTGACAAAGGGCGATGCCAGCACGAGCGCCCACCACGGAAAGCGGCGCGCTGAAATCCCGGGATTGCCGGCGGCATACCGGATCGCTTCGATCATGCGCGTCCCGTCACCATCCCAGTGACCTTCCATATGGAACACCGCGAACGGCTCGAACTGATCGCGGTGTTCGACAAGCTGCGCGACCGTCTCGCCGACATCCGGCAGGTAGGCCCATTGGTGGCCGACGCCCTTGTTGCCGGGATAGCTGATCGACGTCACTGGCTTGCCGGGTTTCACCAGCCCCTGGCTGAACCAGTTGTTGGCGGCGCGCGGCCCGAAAAAATCGCCGCAGCGAACGATCAGGCTACGTGCTCCGCTCGCCGATGCGTCGCGCAGACGCTTCTCCATCTCGACGCGGATCTTGCCTTTGCGCGTGACCGGATTCTGCGGCGCGGTTTCGGTCGGATTGTCGAAGGCGTCCGACCCGAAATTGTAGACCGTGCCCGGCAGAACGATGGTCGCGCCGCCAGCCTTCGCGGCAGCAATCGTGTTGTCCAGCATGGGCAGAACGAGCTTGTCCCAGTCCCGGTAGCCGGGAGGGTTGACCGCATGGACGATCAGCGATGCGCCCTCAGCCGCGTTCATGACGGCCGCACCGTCCATCGCGTCGCCCTTGATCCATTCCGGTGTGCCTTCGCCGTCCCAGCGCCTGCTAGCGCTGGCGGGGTCGCGCGCCAGCGCCTGCACCATCCAGCCGCGCTGCAGCAGCGCGCGAGCGATTTCGCCACCGACGCCGCCATTGGCGCCGAGCACAAGTGCGGTCTTTTCTCTGGTCGTCATGATCATCTCCTTGCGATGACCCGAAAATGGCGCGCTGCGGGCTAGAATGGAATTGTCAAAGCTGACTGATCGGCTAGTATAAAATATATGAACCTTGATTCAGCCGATTGGGAGAACCAGCGCGCCTTTCTCGCCGTCCTGCGTGGGGGCAGCCTGTCGGCCGCATCGCGCGAGCTCGGCGTCGCGCAGCCAACGGTGCGCCGCCGTCTTGAGGCGCTGGAAAGGTCGCTCGGCACGGCGCTGTTCACGCGCTCGCCGTCCGGCCTAGCGCCCACCGACGCGGCGCGTGAGCTCGGCCCGCATGCGGAAGCGATGGCGGCCGCCGCGGCCGCATTTGCGCGCGCTTCGTCAGCCGGACCGGCAGAGATCGGCGGAACGGTGCGCATCACGGCCAGCGAAATCGTCGGCGCGGAGGTGCTGCCGGCGATGCTGGCCGAACTGCGTGACCAGCACCCGAAGCTGAAGTTCGAGGTGCATCTCAGCAACTACACGCAGGATCTGCTGCGGCAGAAAGCCGACATCGCCGTGCGCATGGTGCGGCCGGCTCAGGCGGCACTCATCATGAAGCATGTCGGCGCGGTGAAGCTCGGCCTGTTTGCCCATCCCGATTACATCGCGGCACACGGCACACCGGAAACCGGTGCAGAGCTGTCACGTTTCAGCATGATCGGCCCCGACCGCACCGCGGACGAGCTGCGGGCGATCGGCGAGGCGTTCGGCATGCCGGCGCAGAAGCTGCTCAGCTTCCGGATGGACAGCCATGTCGGCCAGCTCGCCGCACTGCGCGCTGGCGCTGGCATCGGCATCTGCCAGCTACCGCTGGCGGAGCGCGCGCCGGTGCTGGTGCGCATCCTCGCAGACGCGTTCGAACACGATCTGCCGACATGGGTGGTCATGCATGAGGACCTCGCGCGCGTACCGCGCATCCGGACGACGTTCGATCATCTGGTCGAGTGCCTCACGCGCTATTGCGCGGGGAGCCAGACGGACGCAGGTTCCGTTTCGCGCAAATCGCGCTAGAGTGGCAGCATGGCCCTCAGGTTCAACCGTCTTGTCCTTGGCATGTCCGCCGCTCTCCTGCTCGGCGCGCTACCGGCGAGCGATGCCGGCCCGCGCGACGCGCTGTTCGACGACACGCTGTTCCGCAAATGCATCAACTGGATGCTCGACGGTACCGGCGGCGGGCTGATCGAGAACCTGTGCATCGAATATTACGCGCTGCCCTCGCCTTCGATCTTCCAGTGCGCGCGCAAGGTGATGACCGGATTCCAGTCCACGATGGACCAGGAAGGCTGCGCGGTGATCTTCGAGGAACAGGCCAGGAAGGTGCGCGCCGGCTACATCAAATGAACTGTGACGATATCGACGCCGCGCTGGTCTCCCGCCTCATCGCCTCGCAATTCCCCGAATGGGCCAGTTTGCCCGTGCGGCCGGTGGCGCTGAGCGGCTGGGACAATCGCACGTTCCGGCTCGGCGGAGAGATGAGCGTGCGGCTGCCGAGCGCGGCGCATTATGTCGGGCAGGTCGAGAAGGAGCACCGCTGGCTGCCTGTGCTTGCGCCGCAGCTGCCGCTGCCTATCCCTGCGCCGATCGCGATGGGACAGCCGGACAAGACCTATCCCTGGCCGTGGTCGGTCTATCGCTGGATCGAAGGGGAACCAGCTTCCGCCGCCCGCATCGACGATCCGAACGATTTCGCGGCGACGCTCGCGGAATTCCTCAGGGCACTTTACGCAATCGACGCCCGCGAGGGACCGGCGGCGGGTACGCACAATTTCTATCGCGGCGGACCCGTCGCGACCTATGACGGCGAAACGCGCGCTGCGCTGGAGAAGCTCGCAGGCGAAGTCGACACGGCGCTTGCCACGGAGGTTTGGGAGTGCGCGCTCGCGTCCCGGTGGGAGAAGCGTCCCGTCTGGGTGCATGGAGATGTCGCCTCCGGCAATCTGCTCGTCCGCAACGGCAAGCTCGCCGCCGTCATCGACTTCGGTTCATCCGGCGTCGGCGACCCTGCCTGCGATTGTTACGTTGCGTGGACGTTCCTCGACGCGGAAAGCCGCGCCGTGTTCCGCTCAGCACTTGGTTTCGACGCCGAAACCTGGGCGCGCGGGCGCGGCTGGACGTTGTGGAAGGGTCTGATCGTGCTGGCCGAACATTTGCGTGGCGACCAGGAAAAGGCCGCTTGGGCGCGGCAGGTGATCGACACCGTGCTGGCGGATCATCGCGAGGTCGGTTGACGTGAGGGCCAACACCCGGCCTGGGGATAATTTTCGCTCTCCCGGCAGCCGAATCCCGCTATGATCGCCGCATGCCCATCCGCCAACTGTCAGAAACGGTCATCAACCAGATCGCCGCCGGCGAGGTGATCGAGCGTCCGGCGAGCGTCGTGAAGGAACTCGTCGAGAATGCGCTCGACGCCGGTGCGTCACGCGTCGAGATCGTCACGGCGGGCGGCGGCGCGAACCTCATCCGCGTCACCGACGACGGACACGGCATTCCAACGGACGAGCTGGCGCTTGCCGTCGGCCGGCATTGCACCTCGAAGCTCTCGACCGACATCCATGATATCCGCTCGCTCGGCTTC
>DATJTE010000142.1:0-14830 GCA_035503715.1 Rhizobiaceae bacterium
CGGTCAAGGAAGCGGAAACGAAGGCGGCATGAAGCGCAAGGCGAAACAGACGCGCGCGGGCAAAGAGATGGTGCGCCTTCGGCGGGAGCTGAAGCGCATCATCCGCCGTGACGATCGGCGCGCCGCGCGCAAGGCCGCGAAGGAGGCAGAAGGTGGCTGACATCGACTGGCGGCGATTCCGCGACGATGTGGCGATGGCGCTGGCCGCCGCCGGCGAGCCGGCGCGCGCGATCGCGCAGCGCTCGAACGGGCTGATCACCGAGGCGACGTTCACACGCCTGAAGCTCGGACCGCTCGGACCGGGAAACTATGTCGCCGTGTGCCAGGCGCTGACGCTCAAGCCGGACGCCTATCTCGTGCCGGGCAATCCCCGGCTGACCATGAAAAAGCTTGTGAAACAGCATCTTACATCGGCTGCAACACGTGAAACGCGGGGCGAGGAATGAGCCGCGACGACGTGATCAACATCGAAATGGACCCAGACGTGAAGGCGTTTCGCGATGCCGATGGCGACGCTGTGCGCGCCGAGCTGCTGCTGACGATGCCGGTCAACACGCTGTTGCGCTATCGTGCGCTCTTCGTCGCCATGTGCCGCCGCGCACATTTTTCCGAGGGCGAGACTTACGTCGAGAAGATGGCGACATCGATGCGTGTGCGCCGCCATCTCGGTGCGGTCGGTGTGTGGGGCCTCGACGGCAGCAAAGCCGCGCTGATGAATCTGGTCATCGCGAAAGGGGCGAGGTCATGACCTTCCGCCCCGCTCCTGATCGCGGCCGTCAGCTCGACAAGGATCTGCCGCGCAGCGTCGATGCCTATGCGCCGGCGCTGCGGGAGCGGTTGCGCGCCGAACGCAGGGAGAGCGTCAAACTCGCCCAGGCCACGGTGCCCAGGGGCAGGGCACTCAACATCTATTTCCATCATGAGCTCGCCGATGATATCCGCGCCGCAGCGGCCGAACGCAATGTCATGCCCTCGACACTGCTCGCCGCGCTGGCGCGACGCGCGCTCGATTCGGGCATGCTCGATGCGCTGATCGGCGAGACGCGGCCGGAGGAACTTGCCGGCCGCCAGGGCCGTAATGCTGACCGGCTGACACTGCGCCAGCAAGGTGTCCTCTATTTGATCGAGCAGGGCCGCGATAAGGCTGGCCTCTGCACGCTGACCAGCGTGGCGATCGCGCGGCGTATGCCTGGCACGCGCGCCCAGGCGATCGTGCGCACCCTCGAAGCGCTCGCCGTGCGTGGGCTGATTTACCGGCAGGACGCACCGAAGGGCTGGCGGCTGACCCGGCTTGGCGAGGATTTTGCAGATCGGCTCGAAGGTGGACCGGTATGAACGAGATGGCTCGTCTCGACCAGATACGCGGCCAGCTCGACGCGATCGCGCCGGCGACATGGTCGCTGGCCTGCACGGTCGTAGGCGCG
Organism: Rhizobiaceae bacterium; assembly: GCA_035503715.1. Lineage (GTDB taxonomy): Bacteria > Pseudomonadota > Alphaproteobacteria > Rhizobiales > Rhizobiaceae > OAS926. The sequence goes on from DATJTE010000142.1 coordinate 1,425, forward strand.
CGCACGGTGATGATGGTGGAGGCTGCGCAGGCGATCGGCGAACCGGCGACGCTGTTCACGTTCGACCCCGTCGCATCGAGCGACGAGATGCAGTTCGCCGCGGACGCTCCTGGCACTGTCCGCTTCCTCGTCGGCCTAGTCGACCGCGCGATCGAGAAGATGCGGCCGGCGCGTGATGATGTCCAACCGGAAACCGCGCCGCCGAACTATGCTGCCGAGGCGGCGATCAAATGCGGTCAGCCGGCCTTCAAGACGTTCCTGATGGAATGCCACGGGCTCGAACGCCCGGCGACCGACGAGAGAACCGCGCAGAAGCTGCGGTCGCTGCTCGGCATCACGTCCAGGCGCGAACTCAACCGTGACACGCAAGCGGCTGAGTGCTGGCGCACCCTGCGCGGCGAGTTCGAGGCATGGAGGCGGCGAGGATGATCATCGACATGTCCAAAGAATGCGCCGAGATCGAGCAGCTGGTGAAGAGCGGAAAGACCGGCCTCGACCTCGCCTTTGCGCTCGCCAAGATTCTCGATCGTGGCATGGCGCAGGAACGTGAGCGATGCATCCGCATCGTCCAGCGCAATCGCAACGTCATCAACCCGATGCTGGTCGTTGCCGAGATCCGGAGGCCGGTACGATGAGCGTTTACGTCGACGACGCGCGCAATCCCTTCGGCCGCTACTTCATGTGCCATATGTGGGCCGACACGCTCGACGAGCTGCTCGCCATGGTGGACCGGATCGTCAGCGGCGGCCATGTGATCTGGTCGAAGGGCCGGTGGTGGATGTGCCACGGCGCGCGCCGGCGGCAGAGCGAAAGTGCAGTGCATGTGTTGAACCGCGTTCCCGCAGACCAGGAGACGCGGCAGACCTAAGCATGAGTGCATTCCTTCTTGGTACCGGCTTTCGCGCGAACATGGGCACGTGCGTGCGCAAGCTCGTCCTCCTGAAACTGATCGACGCCTGCGAGGATGATGGCACCCGCATTTTCCCGGCGATCGCCACGGTGGCGCGTGCGGCGCAATGTTCCGAGCGCCAGGTGCAGCGCGAGCTGCGCGCGTTCCTCGACGCCGGTCTGATCCGGCTCGTCCGCGAGGGCGGCAAGGGGCCGGGCTCGACGAACGAATATGCGATGGACCTCGACGTACTCACGGCCATCTCGAAAGCGGGATGGGATGCCTATACGAGTGCGCCGGCGCCCGCAGCGGAGCCGCAAGGGAAGGGTGACACGGTGTCACCCTTAGCGGATGCCGAGAAGGGTGACACCGGCGAGGCCGTAAGGGTGACAGCGGAGGGGTCTAAGGGTGACTCCTGGAGTCCACCAACCCCTCCAGTAAACCCCTCCATAGACCCCTCCATTGAGAGAGCGCGTGCGCGGGAAGAGGATCGAGGGGAAGATCGCAAATCGGTTCTGCGGGCATTCGAGCGCGCCTGGCAGGCATGGCCCACGTCGATCGCCGACAGCCGGCCGGAAGCGGAGAAGGCCTGGCTCAGCCTCTCTACCGAGGAACGCGAGCTGGCGGCGGCCGAGGCAGAGCGCTACGTCGAGGCGTCACGGGCGACTGGCCGCAAGCACCTGGTCAGCCATGCGGTCTACCTGCGGGAACGGCGATGGATGAACCTGCCCGCGAAAGAGGCCGCCAAGCCGGTTGAGGATCGCATCGTCGCGGCGCCGTTCGGACCTGTGTGGGGCGCGCTGCGCATGCGCGAGCTGCTCGGCGGGCCTGCCGATATCGGGCCTTCGCCGATCACGCGAGAGAAGCGGCGCGAGGCGTTTGCCGGCATGGTCGAGATGCTTGGCCGTGAGCGAGCGGAAGCCAATTACCGGAAGATGGGCCACGGTTTCGACGCCGGCGGCGATCTGACGTTCCCGGACGATTTCGAACGCCGCATGGATCTCCTGCATCAGGTCGATCGGGGCTATCCGCATCTGCGGCCACTCGACCAGGCGGCCGAGGCGGCGAAGGGGCTTTCGGTCAAGGCTGTCTACGAGCCGCTCGTCGAGCTGATGGAGGCGGTGCCGGTCAACTCGGAACGGTACGAGTGGTGGAAGGCTGAGCATGAACGCCGCGGCTGGCCCTTCGTGCCGAATCCGGGCGGCCAGCGCGTGGTCTACTTCCCGAAGGATCTCGGCGCCTTGGCGCAGGCCCTGGACACAATCAAAAGAACCGAAGAGGCGAGGGATGATGCGGATCAATCCAAAGCGGTGGCGTAGTGCGGACATCGTTGGCCCGACCGATCGGCAGACGTTGAAGCTGATGGCCGCGCGGGAGCTATCACGACGTCAGCAGGCGTTGCTCGCCGCAGTAGCCGAACCGCTGCCGGAACGGTGCTGGTATGTGCTCACCGTCTTCGACGGATGCGATAATCTTGTGGATATCGCGCTCGACGACGTGAAGATCGAGCACTGGATGCCCTCGAAAGGGAAGCGTCCGGTGCGTCGCAGGAGCCGCTTCAACGGACGCCGCGACGAGATCGATATTCCTGCCTTTCCCGGCTACATGTTCGTGCATGTGTTCTCCTGCGCCGAAGGATGGCAAGGACTGAAATCGATCGAGGGCGTGCGCGGCGTCATCGGTGGATATGAGCGCCCGGCGCCGGTCAAATCCGAGGTAATCACGCGGTTGCAGGTGCGATTGGAGAGCGATCCTCAGGCAATCGCGACGCTGACCAACGCGATCCAGATCGGCGACAAGGTCGACGTCGTAGACGGTCCGTTCGCATCGTTTCCCGGTGTGGTCGAAAGCGTCGACAAGAAGCGTGCGAGAGCGAAGGTCGAGGTGCTGATCTTCGGGCGGATCGTCTCTGCTGACCTAGAGCTTGCGCAAATCGAAAAATCGGCATAGCGAGTCCGTCCTACAGGACGAGCCGATTCTGTGTTCGCACCCACCGCCATGGTGAGGGAAGCGCTAGGCGGCCCCAGGTGAAGCGATCAGCTTCCCCGCAATGGATAAGATTCCAGCTACATCCACCAACCGGCTGAACGACCAACTTCGACCAAGGCAATAACAATAGCTGCAACGGCAGCTGCGAAGGCGAAGGTTCGCTCGAGCCAGTTCAACCTGTGCACAGCCTCGACGCGCTGACCGTCCCAATAGAGGTTACCGAGACGGTCAATGCCAAAAAGCGCAAGGCCGTCGACCGAAATCGGCTTTAGCCCTTCGGGCCAGTTCGACGGCGTCGCTTCATCGCTCGCATACTTGTTGCGCTGAATTTCTTCCCAATTGACCGGCATCGTATCCTCCATGGGCACGCCAAGGTTTGTAACATGGCCAACAGGCCGAAGCTCTATCGCCCTCCGCATCAGCGCACACGGCAGGAGCAGAAGCGAGATGCCGATCGCAAGCGGGGCAGTGCACGCGATCGAGGCTACACGGTCGGTTGGGACCGGGCTTCACTTGCATTCAAGTATGAACACCCGCTCTGCCTGGGATGCGAAGCGGTAGGGCGATACACGGCCACACAGGTGGTTGATCACACCGTCCCGCACAAGGGTGATGCGGTGCTGTTCTGGGATCGGGATAACTGGCAACCGTCGTGCCAATGGCACCATGATGTTGTGAAGCAGATCCTGGAGCGCATGTTCGCACGCGGAAAGATCGGTGAGGCCGAGCTGAAGCTCAACAGCAGCACGGCGATGCGCCTGACCCTCCAGTATGCGGTCGAACCGGGGGGCGGGTCAAAAGTCTAGGGGTTTCGACCCCGGACCGGCATGCCAACAGCGTGCGTAGCGCCGCGAAATTGGTCGATTCTTTTTTTTCTGGCACTGCAAATCGGAGATCGAGGCGATGGCACGCGGCAGGAAGCCGGAGACGGCCGCACTGCAGGCGGCCAAAGGCGACCCCGGCAAGCGTCGGAAAGGCACGGCGAAGCGGCGGCCGGTCGATCCGATCCAGATCGGTCAGGCGCGCGCGCCGAAGTGGCTGAAGAAGAGCGCGAAGGCGATCGAGGTCTGGAACGCACTGGCACCGCATCTCGGGCAGCTGAACCTCATCAGCGAGCTCGATGCCGTGCCGTTCGCGCGTTACTGCCGCTATGTCGTTGAGTGGATCGCGGCCGATATCGCCGTCCAGAAGGAAGGCACCTGGTACGACGCGACCGGGACGAACGGCGAGAAGCTGAAGAAGCGGCATCCGGCCTGGCAGGCCTGCCAGGACCTCGAGAAGATGCTGCGAGAAACGGAAGCAGCCTTCGGCATGCGGCCGGATGCCCGCTTCAAGATTCTCCGCGACCAGGCCGCAGCGCACGGGGTGCTGCCGCTGTTCGGTGGCGGCGACGGCCGCGATCGCAGCGAGGGCGAGCAGGGGCAGGCCGAGGGCGAGACGAAAACCCCGACGGAAACCGATCCACTCGGGTTGCTGGGTGCATTCAACTCGGAGCCGCCGACAACAGCGCGGAATTGATCGATGCGTGAGTCGGCGACCTCGGCCGCCGCGATTGTCGCGTCGGCCTCACACCTGTTGTGGCCGGAACCGGAGTGGATCGAGGAAGCGGTCCGCCGCGGCTGGGAGTGGGCAAGGGTTCAATGGCGCCGGGCCGCATCGCAGCCGGGCGCCTGGTTCGACGAGCGCAAGGCGGACGCGGCCGTCCGGTTGTTCCCGCAGTTCTTCCGGCTTACGGATGACCGGTTCGCCGGCAAGCCGTTTCGCCTGGGCTTCTGGCAGGAGATCATCGTCCGCATGCTTGTCGGCTGGCGCGTGCCGGTCGAGATCGCGGACGACGAGGCCTCGAAGCCGAGGGTAGAGCATGTCCGCCTCTTCCGGCGGCTCATGCTGTGGGTGCCGCGTAAAAACGGCAAGTCGGAGTTTCTCGCCGCCCTGGCGCTGATGTTCTTCGTCCTCGATGCAGTTGTCGGCGGCCAGGGCTACGCATTCGCCCGCGACGAAAGCCAGGCCAAGATCGTCTTCAACAAGATGAAGGCGATGATCGCACTCTCGCCGGAGCTGGCGAAAGAGGCGAAGCGGTTCAAGAAGTCGATCTACGTCCCGAAGATCATGGCTCTGTTCGAGCTGCTCTCGGGAAAGCCGGAAGGGAAGCACGGCAAGTCGCCGACGGTCATTGTCGGCGACGAAATGCACGAGTGGGAAACGCTCGACCTGGCCAATACGCTCCGCCAGGGCACGGGCACCCGCCTGCAGCCGATCGAACTTTACGCGTCGACTGCTGGCACGAAGACCAATCCGGTCGGCTGGCAGCTTTGGGAAGAATCGAATTCGATCCTGGAAGGCAGGATCGAGGACCCGACTACTCTCGTCATCATCTTCGCGATCGATGCCGAAGAGGACTGGTCGGACGAGGCGAACTGGCCGCGCGCGAACCCGTCCCTCGGGATCTCGCCGACCATGCAGTTTTTGCGGCTCGAGGCAGCAAAGGCCGTCGACAATCCGCGCGCGGAAGCACATTTCCGCTGCTACCACCTCAACCAGTGGATCGACGCCGTCGTTCGCTGGCTGAACATGAAGAAGTGGGACTCCTGCACGTCGGACAAGGACTCTTGGCGTGCCGGCGCCACGGAAAACGTGTGGCGGGCTTCGGCGGAAAAGAGGGGACTGATCGGCCGGCGCTGTTTGGGCGCGTTCGACGTCTCGGCGACGCAGGACATTACGGCGCTGATTTTCCTGTTTCCGCCCGACGACCAGGTGAAGGTGTGGCAGCTGCTCAGCCGCTTCTGGGTTCCGGAAGAGACGATGAAGCGGCGTTCTAAGCAGGACCGCATCCCGTACGACCGCTGGGTCAAATCCGGCGCGTTGGAAATGACGCCAGGGGACGCCGTCGACCAGGACTTTGTAAAGGTCGGAATCACCGAAGGCCTCGATCTCTTCGAGGTGGAGCAGATCGGATTCGACCCGTGGAATGCGCGCAAGCTGGTGACCGACCTGGTCAAGGAAGGCGCGCCCGAAGACCTCTTCGTCGAGATGCGCCAGGGTCATCAGACGCTTGGCGAACCGACGAAGTTCTTCGAGGGGCTGGTTACATCGGGAAAGCTCGATCACGCCGGCCAGCCCGTTTTGCGCTGGATGGCTGGCAACACTGCTGTCCGTTTCGACGAGAACCTGAATTTCGTGCCGGCGAAGAAGCGGAGCGCCGACAAGATTGACGGCATCGTCGCCGGCGTGATGGGCGCCGGCCTTGCGATCCTCGGAGAGGCCGAAGGCCCCTCCGTTTATGAGTCACGCGGCATCGTGGAGATCGAGGTCTGATGGGTCGCTTTAGGCAGGCACTTGCACGAATGATCGCCGGGAATGAGATGCCTGCGGCGGATCGTGTTGAACCAGACGTCTCGGCGGTGCACTACGAGGGCGCCGGCAACTTCCAGTCTCCGGATGGCTGGTTTGTCCGCGCGATCGGCGGGGGAAAGACGGCAACCGGAGTCGCCGTCACGGAGTACAATGCGCTCCGGCTTCCCGTCGTCTACGCGTGCATCAACAGGATCTCCAATCCGCTCGCTTGGTTCCCGCTCAAAATGTACCGCCGGCGCGACGACGGCAGCCGGACGGAAGTCAAAGGCGGCACCGGCCGCGGTGAACACCCCTTCGGATCGCGCCTAGGGACGCGGCCGAACGATCTCATGAGCTCGAGGACTGTGCGCAAGACGACACAGTCGCATGCGCTGCTCTGGGGCAACGGGTATCAGGAGATCGAGCGCAACGGGCGAGGCCAGGCAGTCGGGCTCTATCCGCTCCTACCTGACCGTACGCGGCCGGTCCGCGAGAACGGCGAGCATTTCTTCCGCACGCGCATTGACGGCCGAGAGCATCGTCTCGCGCCCGAGAACGTGATTCACATCATGGATCAAAGCCAGGACGGCTACATGGGTGTGTCGCAGATCGCGATGGCGCGGGAGGCCGTGAGCCTCGGCCTGGCGATGGAAGAATTCGGTGGCAAGTTTTTTGCCAATGAGGCGAAAAGCGGCGGTTTCCTTCTTCATCCCGGCAAACTGAGCCCGACCGCACGGTCGAACATCCGCGGTCCAGGGGGCGAGCCCAAGGCAGCTCCTGAAAATCCCGCGTCGGCGATTCAATCGCAGAGCGGCCTGGAAAATGCGCACCGCGTTAAAGTCCTCGAAGAGGGGATGAAGTTTGTCTCGACCACGATCCCGCCCGAGGATGCTCAGTTTCTCGGCAGTCGCGAATTTCAGATCGCTGAGATCGCGCGGATTTTCGACGTGCCGCTGATCCTGCTGCAGAGCCACGAGAAAACGACGTCGTGGGGCTCGGGCATCGAGCAGTTGATGATCGGCTTCATCCGCAACACGGTCGGTCCCTGGGTCGACGCCTGGGAGCAGGAGCTGAACTGGAAACTCTTCACTGAAGAGGAACGAGCCGAGGGTTACTACGTCAAGTTCAACATGAACGCGATTCTCCGCGGCGACATGAAAACCCGCGCCGAGTTCTACCAGAAGATATTCGGCGTCGGCGGCTTCTCGACGAACATGATCCTTGCGCTCGAGGACGAAGACGGAATCGGCCCGATCGGCGATCATCATTTCGTGCCCGCAAATTTCGTGACGCTCGACCGCGCCACCGACCCCAATTATTCGCCGGGCGGCGCGCCGGCGCCTGCCAATGACGATGCGGCGCCGGCGGACACTGCCGACGAGGAAAAGGAGCCTGCAGCATGAAGTACGCACATATCCTGCTCGCGGTCGCTTCCGAGGTGTGGGCGATCGCGCCGGAAAAGCTGGATCAGATCGTCGCCTTTCTGGTTCTCCAGGCCGAGGGCGAGAAGCTTCCGCGGGCAGAGGTTGAGGCCCGGATTTCAAAGCAGCGCGAGCAAGAGATCGCGCGCGCGGAAGGACAGGTAGCAGTGCTTCCGCTGCGCGGTGTCATCGCTAACCGCATGAACATGATGTCCGATATCTCCGGTGGGACCAGCTCCGAAGGTTTCGGCAGGATGTTCGACGCAGCGATGGCCGACGATGCGGTCAAGGCGATCATCATAGATGTCGATAGCCCTGGCGGTGTCGTGTCGGGCACCGATGAGCTCTCTGCAAAGATTTACGCGGCACGGAGCAACGGAATAGCCGGCAGAAAGCCGATCGTCGCGCATGTTAATTCGCTGGCTGCCAGTGCGGCATATTGGATCGCAACGGCTGCCGACGAAGTCATTCTCAACCCGTCTGCGGAGGTCGGGTCGATCGGCGTGATGATGGTGCACGACGACGTCAGTGGCGCGCTCGAGAAGATGGGCGTCAAAAAGACATTGATCGCGGCCGGCAAATTCAAAGGCGAAGGCGCTCCGTACTTTCCGCTCAGCGAGGAAGCGCTTGCGCACCGCCAGGCGCGCGCCGACGCATACTACGATCAGTTCGTTCGCGCCGTCGCCCGAAACATGAACGTGTCACATGCCACGGTGCGGGAAGGCTTCGGTCAAGGTCGCACCGTCATGGCACAGGCCGCGGTCTCCGAAGGAATGGCCAGAAGCATCGGCACGCTCGAGGAAACGATCGCACGGTTTTCTCGCGCTGCTCCGCGGCGCACCGCGACCCAGCGCGAACGCCGCGCACTCGCCGACTTTTCCTAAATCTCGATCCTTCCCGGATCGGAGCTGATCAGCGTTCCAGGGGACCGGCCTGGGCGAGCCCTGATGGACATCACCGGTCTCACCCAAAGGAGACGACTTATGTCGCTAAACAAACGACACGCCGCGCTGTTTGGCGGCGTTCTTCTCATTGCTGCGGTAGCGCTTGCGGCCGTGGTTTCGACCGACCTTTCGGTCGCTTTCGATCATATGGCCGGTGCCCTGACGTCCGAGCATACGTTCATGGCCGAGATCGGTCTTGTCGCGCTTCGTTCGAAAAAGGGCGGCATCGTCGATCAGATGAAGGCTATCCTCGACCTCTCCGAGAAGGAGGATCGCGATCTCACCGCGGAAGAGCAGACCAAGTATGACGATCTGAAGGCGCAGCGCGACAAGCTCGACGAGCGCATCAAACGGTTGGAGGATCTGGAAAGCTCGACCGCGTCGCTGAACCGGATCATTCCGGCCGCCTCGCGGCAGGCTGGCATCGAGCGTGCGGGCGGCCCGGAAGCAGCAAAGGAGTTCGAGTCGCTCGGCGAGTTCATGTATTCCGTGCGATTCCGTCAGTCGGACCAGCGCCTGCAGTTCGTCGAGCACAATCCGGCTGCTCTCGACCCTGAGACAGGCCAGCTGCGCGCTGAGTTCCGCATGGACAATGACACGTCCGGTGGCTTCATGGTGCCGCAGCAGTTCCGCTCGACGATCCTGCGCGTACAGCCGCAGGACGCGCTCGTCCGGCCGCGTGCCTCGGTCATTCCGGCAGGCTCGCCGCCGGATGCCGGCATCACTATTCCTGCTCTCGATCAGAGCGGGACGGCACCGGGGAATGTCTTCGGCGGCATGACCTTTGCCTGGATCGAGGAAGGCGGCGAGAAACCGGGAACCGATGCTGACCTGCGCGGTGTCACGCTGACGCCGCACGAGATCGCCGGCACTGTAGAGGTCACCGACAAGCTGCTGCGCAACTGGCAGGCTGCCTCAACCTTCATCGAAGGCCTGATGCGGGGCGGCGTGAACGCGGCAGAAGACTATGCGTTCCTGCGCGGCACTGGTGTCACTCAGCCGCTCGGCGCGCTCAATGCGCCGGCGACCAAATGGATCAACCGAGCCGTCGCCAACCAGGTCAGCTATGTCGACCTGGTGAAGATGGTGGCGGTTCTCCTGATGCGGGGCGGCACGCCGGTGTGGTCCATGTCGCAATCGGTACTTCCGCAGATTGCCCAGATGGTCGACCCGGAAGGCCACTACATCTGGCAGGCGAATGCCCGCGACGGTTTTGCCGGCAATCTGCTCGGCTACCCCGTGCGGTGGAACAATCGTGCGCCGGCGCTCGGCACCAAGGGCGACGTCATGATCGCGGACTGGACCTACTACCTGATCAAGGATGGTTCCGGCCCCTTCGTTGCGGCGTCCGAGCACGTGAAGTTCACGTCCAACAGAACGGTCATCAAGATCTTCTGGAACGTGGACGGCGCGCCGTGGCGGCATGCGCCGTTCAAGGAAGAGAACGGCTACGAAGTGTCGCCGTTCGTCGGCCTCGACGTCCCGGCTTAACCGTCGAGCAACCACTCCAGTGTCGCCCTGGGAGACATCCCAGGGCGGTAGCTCGCGCCGCCCGGTCCCGGACGTCGCGATCTGCCGCCCTCAACTCAACAGGAAAGGAAAATCGCGATGCGCGATCTCGCCAATCATCTGACGTTCAAACGCGCCATCAGCCCGCAGGCTGCGCGCACCGACAACACTGCGATCGTCTCGCAGATCATCGATCTCAGCGGCTTCGATAAATGCTGCTTTGCGATCGACATTGGTGCTAACACCGATGCCAACGCAACATTCGCAGTCTTGCTCGAACACGGCGACGCCGTGAACCTGTCCGACGCTGCTGCCGTTCCAGATTCGCAGCTCACAGGCACAGAAGCGGAGGCTGGCTTCACCGCGGCCGACGACGACAACGAAACGAGGAAGATCGGCTACGTCGGACCTAAGCGCTACGTACGCATGACGATCACGCCGGCCGGCAACGATTCCGGCAACATCTTCCTGTCCGCAATGGCCGTGCTGAGCGGCTCCCGCTACTGGCCGGCCGACTAATCGGCCTGCGACCACCTTTAGTTTCACCGGCCGCGCGATAGGCGGTCTTTCAAATGGAGAAATCGGATGAACAAGGCACTGATCGTGCTTTCCGGTTGCGTCGACGTGCGCAACGGCAAGCGCTTTGAACGCGGCGACGAATTCACTCCCGCGCCCAACTTTGAGCAGGCCAGCCGCCTGGTCGCGGCCGGCTGTCTGCCGGAAGAGGCGATGAAGCACGTTGCCGGCCCGAAGAATCAGGCGGAAGCTGCGCTCGAGGAACGTGCGGCACGCGATCGGCAGCAGGAAAAGGCACGGCAGGAGGCTGCGCGGCGGGCTGCGAGCCAGCGGACAGGCAAGATCGATCAGGCCGGCGTTGCGCGAACTCAGGTGAACGAAGATGGGCTCTTCGAAGAGACCATCGCGAGCCTCACGGATATCGCCACGGCCGAAAAGATCGACCTGGGTGGCGCGACCAAAAAGGCGGACATCATCGCCGCCATCAGAACGGCGCGCGCCGCCAAGGCGGCAGCCTAAACCGCTCTCAGGAAGAGGAACGCCGATGTACGTCCGCGTCATCACACCGCCAGACCCGATCGTCACACCGGCCGATATCGCCGGCGATCATGGGCCTGATGACGCGGGCGTCGCCGCCTTGATCCAGGCCGTCACCGAGCAGATTGACGGGCCGGAAGGCTGGCTCGGCCGTGCTCTCGGGCCTCAGACGCTGGAGCTCGCCCAGGCCGAGTTCTGCGAGTGGGTTGGCTTGCCGTGCCGGCCGATCATCACGATTGACAACGTGCGCTACCTCGATCGGAGCGAAGACGAGCAGACGTTGCCAGACAGCGACTATCGCGTGATTGGCAATCGCCTGTATTTTCGCGGCGGTTTCACCGCGCCGGCGATCATGCGCGCGCCCGATGCGCTCCGCATCCGGTATCAGGCTGGCTATAACGATGAAGATGCCAGCCAGGTCGGCGGTACCGGCCCTGTGCCCGAGCGTGCGCGCCAGGCGATCATCCTGTCAGTCCAGCATCTGAAGTCACTGGCCGCGCAGGACGTCTTCCTTCGGGTGGACGAGGTCGAAGGCGTCGGCTCCCGGCAATATAGCGTCACGGACGCGGCGTCTCGCGTTATCGAGCAGGCCTGCGATCGGATGCTGACCGGGCTGAGGGTCTATTCGTGACGCCGGCGCAAGCGATCGCGTCGCTCGATCTGCAGCTGGCGCGGCACGGGCAGACGATCACGTTTCATCAGATCGTCAATGGCGTTCCCGCCCCAGGCGCCGGCACCGACGTCCGGGCGTTCGTCCGCAAGTTCGAACCCGACGAGCTGGTCAACGGGCTCACGCAGAAAGACCGCCGTGTCGTCACATCGCCGTCCTCTCTGGCTGTCGTTTCCGAGGGCGGGCGGTTCGTCATCAACGGCAAATCGTACCGGATCGAAGCGCCGGACCCTGTGACGATGGATGACACCGTCGTCCGCTGGAACAGTGTGGTGCGTGGCTGATGCCGTCCAATTTCAGCGCGTTCGAGCGAGACATAAAGATTGCGACGGCCGGCCTTGAGCCGCCGGCGGTCAATGCCAAGCTCGCGCGCTTCGCCAGGCAGGAACTGCACCGCGTGATTTCATCCGGCCAGGCGAGCACCACCTATGACCGCTTCGTCAATGGGGTGAAGGGTGTTGCTGAGGAAGCCGTCAGAGCGCCTGGCCCGATCCTCTATGAGTTCGTCAACTGGCCGCTGGTTCTGCGCACGGTGATCGGCGAATTGCAGAGGCGAGCTCCGAAACGATCGGGACGGTACGCGGCGGGCTTCGTCGCTCTGGCGAATGGCGACCTCGCGCGTGACTGGTCGCAGATCCCGCCCGCGGCGGAGGTCGTCATCATCAACGTTCGCCCGTACACGCGGAAGATCGAGTCGGGCGGCAACAGGACCGGCGCACGCCATTTCGAGGCAACCACTGGGTCCGTTGCGCGGCGCTTCCGCGGCGCGTTCACGTTCAAAATCCGCTTCCTGAATGTCGGCCCTGGCGTGCACCCGGAGGTCCCGTACCGGCTTCGCACCAATCGCGGCGGCAGACGGGGGCGACGTCAGGGCGACCGTCTCACCTATCCCGCGATCATCATCAACAAGGCGAACTGATGGCCAGCGCCGAAGTCTACACCGCCGTGCACGATCACCTCGAGGCGGGGTTCACGGATGCGCCGCTTGTCTTCGAAAACGAAGACGCACCCTTGCCGGACACGCCGGCAGCCTTGGTCAAGGTGGAGATGTTCGGCGACATCTATCAGCAGGAGACGATCGGCGCGCCTGGCGAGAATTTGTGGCGCGAGACGGGCACGATCCTGATGCGGGTCCTCGTTCCGCGGGGCTCGGGAACGATCGTCGCCCGCACCCATGCGCGAAAGCTCGTCGACCTCTTCCGCGAGGTCGAGGTCGACGGCATCCGCTTCGGCGTCGGCTCGATCGCGGCCGGCGAACCGGGCGAGAGCGACGGAAACTACTTCGTCATGGAAGCGAGCGTCGAATTCGCTCGCGATGATTACTGAGCCAACAGGAGAGACCAATGGCCACTGCTGAAGCCTCCCAGTCGCGCCTCGCATATGTGCCCGAGGTCACGCCTGGCACCATCCCGACGAACCCGACCTTCCAGGTCCTGCGCCTGGTCAATGAGGGTATCCGTCTGGCGAAGGAAACCGTCATTTCCGACGAAATCCGCGCCGACGGAAACGTGACCGACATCATCGACGTCGGCCGCGCGGTCGAAGGCCCGATCGCCGGCGAGCTTTCCTACGGCACGTTCGACTTCTTCCTCGAATGC
>DATJTE010000143.1:0-6506 GCA_035503715.1 Rhizobiaceae bacterium
CGTCGCCTTCGTTCGACGCAGTGAATGCGTCCCGAAAAAACTCGGGTCCAAACCGATACTTGCGATCCAACCCGAGACGAGGCGTGCATATTGCCGTGTCGTGATACACCGGTCCTTATAGCGCCGGCTCGGGAACAGGAAGTTTCCGGGCTTCCTGCCGAAGACCCTCAGGTACTCATCGAGGGCCTCCCGCGTTTGCTCGGTCAGTTCGAACTTGACGGTACGTCCGGTTTTCCGTTGCCGGACGCTGGCGCGAGCGACCGCGACCCCGTGCGGGGCGATATCCTCGACCTTGATGCTGACCACATCACAGCCGCGGAGCTTGCTGTCGATCGCCAGATTGAACATGGCGAGGTCTCGGATCCGGCCATCGACTCTGAGCTTTGAGCGGATCGACCAGACGTGTTTGAGGAGCAGCGGCGGCTTGGCGCCGATCAACTTTCCCTTATTCCATGGGATCGGACGCGCCGCCCGATCGCATGTAGTTTCCGGATTGAGCATGATCATCCTCCTCTCGTAGAGGAGCGATAACCTGGCGCCGCCGCGGAAAAGCCGGCAAAGTGACGTCGGCTTTCAGGTCAGACCGGCGGTATTCTCGATAGGCAGGCAATCCGCACTTCGCATTCGTGTCACGAGCAGACCCTCCCTGAACACCGCTCCGATCATGACAGTGTTTCGGGCGCAGGTTCAAATCGGGGAGGCGCAACCACCGACAGTTGACACTTCGGGTAGCAGTTTAGGTTCAATGGGTTGGGCGCCGCGCGTAGGATAGTCAGGTTGACGTTCGCCGGCCTCGTACCCGCTCACGCCGAGGAGGGGAAAAAGGCTCGCACGGCGCCGATGCTGCCGATGCGTGCTTCGAAGGCCTCGTCCGGGCTGGCGGGCAGCATGGTGCGTACAAGCCGAGCCGCGGCGTGGGCGGCTTCCCAGACAAGCGGTGCCAGCGCCCAGAGAGAATTTCCCCGTGTTGGGCGAGCGTCATGCCGCAGAGTTCGAGGTCGATAGAATTGACAAGCTTTGGCGTGGTCCCGAGCGCGAACTGCCCCGAAGATGCGTTGTCTGCAATCCTGTCGACGACGTTGATGTCCCAGTTGCTAATTCGGCTCCCAACCACTTCGATCGCCAACAGCAGGTATTCAGTAGCGCGGATGACGTCGCCTGGATATCTCCTCGACGTTCAGAGCCGCTCCCTCGTGGGCGTCAGGTCCAGTTAACCGCATGTTCTGGACTTTGACCACCCACCGGATGAGCTCGCCGTCGCGTCAGAGCGGATAGCAGCCTCTGCCGCGACAGAGCAGCGGTCAGTTGCAGTCACCAGTTCAAGTTGGCCCCTGGTTTCACGGCCGAATAAGACCGGAACGACGGCACCAACGATCGCAAACACCAGGACTGTACCAAAGAAGATCGTCGGCGAGGCTGTATGTCCCGCCATCAGGTACGGTATCGCAATCCCAGCCACTGCACGACCGGTCATCTCCGAGAGAAAATAGCCGCGACCACGAATGTTCGTCGGAAACTGTTCTGTCATGTACATTCGAACGGCTGGAAAGCAAGAGAGCACGGTAAGCCCGGCGATTACCACGCCTATCGTGAAGGTGAGCGTCGGGGCGGCCACCCCAAAGGTGGTCCCGGCAAGCGAGTGCGCGATCACCATGAGAAAGAGCCCGACGACGGAACTCGAGAGCGCCACAAATATCGTGAGCCGGCGCCCTAATCGCTCCATCATATAGGCGTTGAGGATCCTGCCGGGTATCGCGACAAGGAACAGCAGCGTGCTCAGTCCAAAGCTGAGCTGCACGGCGTATCCTTGGTCAACCAGCGCTTTGGGCAGCATGAAGGAGAAGAGATAATAGGAAACGAGCGCGGACAGCCAAGTCAACGTAGCGACGAGCGTCGCACGAATCTGATTGGGCCCAAAGACGGCAGAGTAAGGTGGCAGACGTGCAGGAAGGGGTGACGAGCTTGCTTCCGCGTCGACGCTCAACGGCGTTATGCCGGCCCCGGAGCGCAGGATAATCTTGTTCGCCTCTCGCACCGCCAAGCCAAACTGGCCGCGCATCATGTAGAGGCGCGGACTCTCTGGAATGAAGAAGTACACGAGCGGCGGTACGATAAAAAGCATCAGGCCGCCTGGCAGGGGAACGATTTTCCACGCCGAGAGGCTGTCTCCGGCAAGATACCCGAACAACGGAATGGTGGTGAAGGCAAACGCTAACACGATTTCGTAGACGCATCCGAAGGTCCGCCGGTGCTTTGCCGGCAGCAACTCGGCGCCAAGGGGATAAGCGGCCGGTAATGCAAGACCGAAACCGACCCCCGCCAAGAGTCGCATGACGATCAACTGCCTCGGCGTGGCGGCCAGCGGGAGGACCAGCGTAAACAGCGTGCTGATGATGACGCCGATTAGCAGAATCGATTTCCGGCTGAAGCGGTCAGAAATGACAGAGCCGAACAGCATCGAGCCGCACAAGACGGCCGTGGGTCCAACGATCAGCCAAGTAATGTCTTGGGCGGTAAGGTCCAGCGGCTGTCGCGCGAGAACGATCAGCGAGCCCGTTACCGCCGTGTCATAGGCTTCGGTATAGCCGACCAGCGACAGAATCGCGATGACGCAGACGTGAAACCGGCCGAATGGAATGCTGTCGAGTGTCTCGCCAAGCCTATACTCAAGGTCCGCCTTCGCCATTGCCCGTCCTCCCACCGTGTCGCGCGCATCGTCGCGTCCCGATCCAGCGTTTCTTGTGCATCGTATACAATCGGTATAATACTATTATACGAGCAGTTGCGATCTGTCCAGCGGTCAATTGCGTTTGGCTCGGCGGCGACGCCCCTTCGCGATGCCGGGCCTTGCCGGGCCGCGAAGCGAGTTGATATTGTATACAATATGTATTATATATGAGTCTCCGGCGACAGGTTGCGATGGGATCGTCGACCTATTTGATGATTTGAGAGCCGATGCGGCAACATTCCATAGACGAGGCAGAGATGAGCACCAGGCCAAATATCTTGCTGATCATGGCGGACCAGATGGCCGCGCCGGCATTGCCTCCTTACGGCCACAAGGTGGTCAAGGCGCCGAACATCGTGGCGCTTGCCGACGAGGGCATCGTCTTTGAGACTGCGTATTGCAACTTTCCGCTATGCGCCCCTTCACGGTTCTCGATGCTCGCCGGTAGGTTGCCCTCGGCGATCGAGGCGTTCGACAACGCGAGCGAATTTCCGGCAAGCACGCCTACCTTGCCGCACTATCTGCAGGGTGTCGGATATCACACCATTCTGAGCGGCAAGATGCACTTTATCGGGCCGGACCAGTTGCATGGCTTTGCCGAGCGTCTAACGACCGACATCTATCCGGCCGATTTCGAGTGGACGCCGGATTGGAAGACGGGCGAGTACGGGTTCTATTCACCTGGCATGAACTGGCAGACCGTAGCGGAAAGCGGGCCCTGCTTTCGGAGCCTGCAGATCGACTACGATGATGAGGTGGAGCGCAAGTCCATCCAGAAGCTCTACGACCTGGCGCGTGAAGCAAGGGACGAGCCATTCTTCATGTGCGTCTCCTTCACCCACCCACATCCCCCATATTGCGCGCTCGAGGAATATTGGGGACGCTACGAGGGTGAGAGCATCGACCTGCCGGGCGTGCCTGGCATTCCGCTCGATCGAATGGACATGATGAGCCGCTGGATTCAGTTTACCCACGGCCTCCATGAGCACGCGCTGCCGCCAGCGGCCGTGCGGAACGCGCGCCGTGCGTATTACGGAATGATAGGCTACGTCGATGACAAGGTCGGTCGGTTGCTTGAAAGTTTGAGCCGTTGCGACTTCGCGAAAAACACGATAGTTGTCTTCACTGTCGATCACGGCGACATGCTGGGCGAACGAGGCATGTGGTACAAGCGCGCTTTCTTCGAATGGTCGGCGCGCGTCCCGCTCATCGTTCATTACCCCCAGCGATTTGCACCGCACCGGGTTAGGAAAGTAGTCTCATTGGTCGACCTCTTGCCCACCCTCCTGGACCTCGCAACCGATGGGAAGCAGCCCCACTACATCGATCCCTTGGCTGGCAGCAGCATGGTCAAGCTGCTGGAGGGATCCGATCCTGGCTGGCCCGACGCGGCGATTTCGGAATACATGGCCGAGGGGGTAACCGGGCCCTGCCGAATGATCCGCCATGGCGCGTTTAAGTATATCTACACGGATGGGCATCCGGACCTGTTGTTCGACCTGACATCCGATCCCTCGGAGCTCGAGAACATCGCCGCTCGCAAGCCTGAGATCGTCGAATTGCTGCGCAAGAAGCTGTTTGCGGGCTGGGATCCCGCCGAGGTGAAGCACCGCGTGCTCGCCAGCCAGCGCCGTCGTCTCTTCATGAAAGATCTGCCGTCGGAGCGGAAGCCGAGCTGGGACTATCAGGCAACGGTCGACGACTCGAAACGCTTTGTTCGCGGCGGCAGCGCACGCGAGATCAAGGGGAGACGCCGGTGGCCGCCGATATCGCCGGCAAGGGGTGGCTGAATCGTGACGAATCCCACCTTGGTACCGCCACATGGCGCACGCTCACGGAAGCTTAGTCTGGACTGCGGCGGAAAACATCGCTGATGCAACGCGAAAAGACCCGGAAACCGCGACGCGCGGAGAAGAGGCCGGTCGATAGAACGGAGCGCGCGATGGCGCCCGCCGAGATCTGCGCGCAGTTGAAGGAAGCGATCCTTCGGCAGGACTATCCTCCGGGGTCGCGACTTAGCGAAGATGATCTGGCTCGGCGTTTCCAAGTGAGCAGAACGCCGATCCGCGAGGCGCTCAAACAGCTGGAAATCGAAGGCTTGGTCGTCCGCATGCGATTTCACGGCGGTTGGGTAAAGCAACTGAGACCTGAAGAAGTCATCGAGCTGCTTGACTTGCGCGAGGTCCTCGAAGGCCTTCTCGCGCGTCTGGCGACGGAGCGCATTTCGGAGGACGCGCTCGCCACGCTTGACGGCCTGTTGACAGAGATGCGCAGCTCGGTCGCCGCCGGGCAATACAACGCCTACCTCGAGCAGGCTCTGAAGTTCCGCGACATTCTGATCGAAGAGAGCCGGAACAACCTGCTGTCTGCGGTGGCTCGCAACATGTACGACCGCATGCGCCTGATCGGCAATCGAACCGTGCATCTGCCGGGACGAGCAGCAGCAGCGATTGCCGATCACGAGAAACTTCTCAAGGCGATGCACGCTCGCGACCCTGAACGCGCGGAAGCGATCAATCGGGAGCGCATTAAGGCGATTAAACGAGACGCGGCCAAGGCTTTCACCGAGTCTGCGTTCTGGTGAGTATTGGCCGACCGCCCCCGGCAGCGGTTGCTGCGCTCGACGATCCGCTGCGCAGGAGCTCCATCATCGCGGAAAAGTCCTTCGCTCCAAGCCCGACGTTGGAAAGCATCTGATAGATCGCGGCTGCCGCGGCGCCGAGCGGCGTCGGCGCGCCACAGGCTTGCGCAGCGTGTTGGGCAAGCTTGAGGTCCTTCAGCATCATGTCGGCGGAAAAGCCGGCCTGGTAGTCGCGATTTGCCGGCGAACCCGGCACGGGGCCTGGCACCGGACAGTAGCTTGTCAGCGACCAGCATTGCCCCGATGATTTCGAGCTGATGTCGAAGAGCGTCTGCCAGTTGAGCCCGAGCTTTTCGGCGAGCGCGAAGCCCTCGCACACCGCGACCATCGAGATGCCGGCGATCATGTTGTTGCAGATCTTTGCGGCCTGACCGTTGCCCGTCGGCCCTGCATGGACGATGGTCTTGCCCATCACCTGAAACACAGGCAAGGCGCGCCGGAAGGCAGTCTCGTCGCCGCCCACCATGAAGGTGAGCGTGCCCGCCGCCGCTCCGCCCACCCCGCCGGAAACCGGAGCATCGAGCATGTCGAACCCGGCGGTCGCGGCGGCTCGATTGAGCGCGCGCGCGGTCTCCACGTCGATGGTCGAGCAGTCGATCAGCAATGCTCCCTGGCGTGCGCGCGAAAGCACGCCCCCCTCGCTCTGATAGGCGTGGCGCGCATGCGGTCCGGCCGGAAGCATGGTGATGATGATCTCGGCGTTGTCCACCGCTTCGGTCAAGGTTGCAGCACGCTCGCCCCCTGTTGCGGCGAAGGCGGAGAGTGCCGCCTCCGACAGGTCGTAACCCGTCACGTCGTGTTTCGCCTTCACGAGGTTCGCCGCCATCGGTGCTCCCATGTTGCCGAGCCCGATAAATCCTATGGTTGCCATCGTCCTCTCCCTTCAGGCCATCAGTTCGTGTGGGTCTGCTGAATCGCGCGCCGCTGCGGTGTCAGAAGTTCAGGAGCCGCCGCGCGATGATGACGCGCATGATCTCGTTGGTCCCTTCCAGGATCTGATGGACGCGCACATCGCGCAGCTGCCGCTCGAGCGGGAAATCCTTCAGATAGCCATAGCCGCCATGGAGCTGCAGCGCCTCGTTGCAGATGTGAAAGCCGGCATCGGTGGCAAAGCGCTTGGCCATGGCGCAGTGGAGC
>DATJTE010000144.1:0-25990 GCA_035503715.1 Rhizobiaceae bacterium
CAAGTTTCCCTGAGTTATTCCGTAGAGCTGGGTAGATTCCCACGCGTTACTCACCCGTCTGCCGCTCCCCTTGCGGGGCGCTCGACTTGCATGTGTTAAGCCTGCCGCCAGCGTTCGTTCTGAGCCAGGATCAAACTCTCATGTTTGGTAAGACTTTGATTTGGCTTTATTTGGTCACGCATGAATCGACGAGAACATTCACACCTAGACACTTGCGTGCCTTGGTAGACTTTATTCTCACGAAACGTGATCCGCCAAAGTCTCGTTCGAACAGCGCATCCCTGGCGGGATGCGTGTTCAGCAGGACTCTGCCGCCCACGTTTCTCTTTCTTCAATATTCAGTTTTCAAAGAACAGACGCCGCAAACGCGATGTCGTGGGCCGCTTTTGGCTTCGGCCCGGTAGAGTGTCGCTCACGCGGCTCTCTGGATTTCATCAAGGGCAGACGTAGGAGCGAACTCCTTGGTCGCCAGCGGCGCGCCGCCCTCGTTGGTGGGCGTATATAGTCGGCGGCTTGATTTGGTGTCAACAGCGATTTTCGACTTTTTTGAATTTTTTGCGACGGTCGCTGATGACCTTTCGGAAGCCCTTCATGTGGTGACGCTCGGGCAGGTTCGCAAGGCCTCATCCCTACCGGCAAGTCTCGCTAAAGGCTCCCGGCCTATGCCGGAAAGAAGCCTAAATCCCGCCCCATTGGAGGCGGATGGTTTCGGTCGTCGCGGCGGGGATGTGCGCAAACGCGTACAAGCATGCGCGGCAGGACAAAACGAGGAGAGCGGGGATCAGCGGCTTTCGTTGACTTCGCGGACCATGACAGGCAATTGTCGTGGCCCGAAACAATCAGAACAAATTTCGGCCGGGGACGAAGTCGCCTTTCTGAATGCAAGAAGCGGAACGGACCATAGAAGAGCTTGGCAATCAGCCGCCGCTCGTCGCCGATGGGCGCAACGCGCCAGACAGGCGCGAGATTTCCGCTCGCTGGCTCTCCGGCACGTTTCTCACCGGCGTCACCTCCTCGGTTCTGATGGGCGTCGCGCTCTTTGCAGCGCTTGACGGCCGCGAGCAGCTCGCGACCCCGCCTGAAATCATGAAGCTGATCGCCGCCGTCACCGATGGCGACCAGGGTGAGGAAGCCAAGACCACGCGGCTGTCGCCGCCCCGCCAGATCACCCGCGCCAAAGATCGCCGGCGTCTCGAGGTTTCGACGGTGAGCCGCGTCGGCGACCGCGAAGTCATTCGCGAAATGCCGTTCATGCAGATCAAGATGGCGCTCGGTGCGAATCACAAGACGACGCGCAAATATCCTTCCTTCGATCCGCTCTCCGTCTTCGCCGAGGATGGCGCCACGCCGGCCGCCGCGACCAGCATCATGTTCGACGCCAAGGTCGCGAACATCGAGAGCGAGATGAGCCTGAAGACCGTGGATTTCCCGGTTGAGACGGCCGCCTTCGACGAAAAAAGCGATCTGACCGCCGAAGAGGTCGAGGCGGTGGTGCGCGCCGCCGGCGGCGCGCTGGCCGAGGGCACGGTCCAGGTGGCCGCCCTGCATTATGTCGATCCGCAGCGATTCGGAAATGCTGCCTCCGATGCACTGGCCGGCACGTATGGTGCGCGCATCGTCGAGGAGAACGTTTCGGTCGCGCATCCGTCGGAAGCCGACGAGAACGAGATTTCCTACGCCGAAGAGATCATTCCTTTCGTGCAGGATCGCGCCATCGCCGAGGCGCTGGCCGCATCGGGCTATTCCGGCGACGACGCGGTCGGCATGGCCGAGGCGATCGGCAAGCTGATGAACACCGGCCGCCTGAAGGCCGGCACCGTTCTTCGCGTCGGCCTCGAAGTGCGCGGCGATCGCGGCACGATCATCCGCACCAGCGTCTATAACGGCGCAAGCCATGTGCTGACGATTGCGCTCAACGATCGCAAGCAGTTCGTTCCCGCCGACGAGCCGGAACCCAATCCTGAAATCCTGACCGCTTTCGATGATTCGCCGCCGCCGATTCGCGTGCGTTCCGAATTGCCGAGCGTCTATGACGGCATCTACCAGGCGGCCTATTCCTACGGCATGTCGAAAGGCATGACGCAGCAGCTCGTAAAGCTGCTCGCATCGGACGTCGACTTCCAGTCGCGCCTCAACCCGACCGACACGCTGGAGGTTTTCTTCTCGCAGCCGGAAGGCGAAGGCGAGGAAGCCTCCGAGGATTCCGAACTGCTCTACGTCGCCGCGAACTTCGCCGGCAACATGCGCAAATTCTACCGCTTCCAGATGGAAGACGGCTCGATCGACTATTTCGACAATGACGGCCGCAGCGCCCGGCAGTTCCTGCTGCGCAACCCGATGCCGAATGGCAAGTTCCGCTCCGGCTTCGGCGGCCGCCGGCACCCGGTCCTCGGCTACGTCAAGATGCACACCGGCGTCGACTGGGCGGCCCCGCAGGGCACGCCGATCATCGCGTCCGGCAATGGCGTAATCGAGGAAGCGGGCTGGTCCGGCGGTTACGGACGTCACACGGTTATCCGCCACGCCAACGGCTATGAAACGTCCTATAGCCACCAGAGCGCGATCGCCAAAGGCATCAAGCCGGGCGTGCGTGTCCGCCAGGGTCAGGTCATCGGCTATGTCGGCTCGACCGGCCTTTCGACCGGCAACCACCTTCACTACGAGCTGATCGTCAACGGCACCAAGGTCGACCCGATGCGCGTGCGTCTGCCCACCGGCAAGGTGCTGAAAGGCGCCGACCTGGAAGCGTTCAACCGCGAGCGCGACCGTATCGACCAGCTCCTCGACGAAAAGAGCGACGGCAAGCTGACCGTCGCCAGCGTCAACCGCTCCAGCTAGGACTGCGCTTCGGCCGACTTCGACGGCTGCGTCCACCACGCGATCGCCGCCGAGATTGCGCACAGCAGCGCCGATATTGCCGCGATCATCTGGAAAGCGCGGTTCGTCGCCTCGACGCGGAGCGATTCGGCCGTCGCATCCAGCGCCGCTTCCGGTGCGGCGCCAAACTCGACGCCAGGCACCTGAGCGCCGCCCATCACCGCCGCGAACACGATACCAGCAACCGAGCCGAGACCCGCCACCGCGATCAGACCGGCTGCGCGCGCGACGGCATTGTTGACGCCGGATGCAAGCCCCGTATCGCTGTCGGGCGTCGCGATCATCACCGCAGTCGACAGCGGCGAAATCATCAGCGCCATGCCGGCGCCCTGCAGCAGCATCGCCAGCAACGTGATCGTCCAGAGCTGCATCAGCGGCATCGTGGCCGCAAGCAATACGTAGGAGACTGTGATGATCAGCGCGCCTATCGTGAGCGGCAGTCGTGGTCCGATCCGGTCGGCGAGCCGTCCGGCGGCTCCGGAAAAGAGCGCGAGGCAAGCCGACAGTGGCAGGCCGACGAGGCTCGCTTCCAGCTCCGACACGCCCCAGGCCGAGACGACTGTCATCGGAAAGAAGAAGATCACCGCGCTGAAGCCGAGGAAGAGGATCAGCGTATAGACGTTGGCGCCGGAAAACGCCTTCGAGCGGAAGAGCTCAAGCTTCACCATCGGCGACTTGGCGCGGTGTTCCCACCACAGGAAGACAGCGGCGAGGAGCGCGCCTGCGAGAAGCCATGTCCATGGCGGCCCGATCCTCAACTCGGGCGCGACGCCGAAACTCGTCAGCCCCCAGGCGAGCGCACCAAGACTGGCGGTGGCGAGAACCGCACCGAGCGCATCGAGCTTGCGCCGTTCGGTCGGCTTGTCGCGCGGCACACGCAGATAGAGCATGGCCAGCGCGACCAGCCCGATCGGCACGTTGATCGCGAAGATCAGCCGCCACATCCAGTCCGCACCTAAGGACAGAACCACGCCGCCGATAAAAGGGCCGAGCGCCGTCGTCAGCGAGGAGAAGGCGGCCCAGAGCCCGATCGCCCTGCCCCGCTCCTTGGCCGGATAGGCCTTGGCGATGATCGCAAGGCTGCCCGGCACCATGAGCGCCGCACCTATGCCCTGCAGCGCACGCATGGCGATCAGCATGTCGGCGTCGAGCGACAGCGCGCAGGCCAGCGAGGTCAGCATGAAGACGATGATGCCGACGCCAAAAATGTTGCGCACGCCGTAGACGTCGCCCGCGGCACCGCCAATCAGCACCAGCGCCGACAGGAAAAGCATGTACGCATTGCTGATCCATTGCGCGTCGGCCAGCGTGCCGCCGAGATCGGCGCGGATCGCGGGCATGGCGAGCGACACGACGGAGCCGTCTATGAAACCCATGGAGGAAGCAAGGATCGCCGAGATGAGCACGAAGCGCCGGTTTTCGGCAGGACAGAACGTCTTCCCATTGCCGTCTGCGTCGGTCGATGCGGGTTCGGCGAAATCGGCTGCGCTCATGCGGCGGAGCCTATAGTCCGCGCGTAACGATCGTTCCAGTGGCCAGTGGATTCGCTATCAGCGGGCCAGCGCCAGGCGAAGATCAGCCGCGAAACCCCATGATAGCAAGCGGATTGTCCGTGAGCGCTGCGCGGTCCGGTGTGTCCGTCTGCGGCAAGCCAACGACGCCGGCAAACAGACGGCGCACATAATCTTCCGGAAGGTCGAGGCCGATGACGACAAGATGCGTGCCGCGCGTCGCGTCCGGCCAGGCGGGCAGCCGCGCCGGCGGGTGAATCAGCTTCTGCACCGCGTGCACGACCAGCGGCCGCGACGGATCTTCGGCAAGTTCAATCACACCCTTGAGACGAAGCAGTTTGTCGCCTTGCGTTGAAAGCAGAATATCGAGGAATGTCTCGATCGCCGAGAACGGCAAAGGCCGATCGTGGACCAGCGAAAGCGATCCGACACGATCATCATGGTGGTGGTGATGGGATTCGTGATCGTGGTCATCGTGATGATGGTGCTCGTGTGCGGCAGCTTCGCCCAGCCAGCGTGACACATCGGCGGTTTTTGTGGCCGGATCATAGAGACCTGCAGCGAGCAGTGAGCCGGCTTTCGCTTGCGCGTCGTCGATGCCAAGTATCTCCGCGCCTGGGTTCAGACCGCGAAGCCGCGCCTTGAGCTGATTGATAGCGTCCCCGTCGGCGATATCGGTCTTGGTCAGTACCAGGCGGTCCGCCATCGCCACCTGCTTCACCGCTTCGAGGTGGGTGTCGAGCGTCGCCTCGCCATTGAACGCGTCCACCAGCGTGATCAGCCCGTCGAGCCGGTAGGCCTGCATCAGCACTGGATGCGCCATGATCGACTGCAGCACCGGAGCAGGATCGGCCAAGCCCGTCGTCTCGATGACAACGCGCTTCAATGTCGCGATCCTGCTCGTTTGCAGGCGATCGATCAGATCGGAGAGCGTGTCGACCAGTTCGCCACGCACCGTGCAGCAGAGACACCCGTCCGAAAGCTGGATCACGCCATCCGACGCCTGCTCGACCAGCAGATGATCGATCGCGACATCACCGAACTCATTGATGATGACGGCGGTGTCGGCGAGCGAGGCGTCCTTCAGCAGCCGGTTGAGCAGCGTCGTCTTGCCGGCGCCGAGAAAGCCGGTCAGCACCGAGACGGGGATCGGGAAATCGGTCACGCGGGCCTAGCCGCCAACCAGGGCGCCTTCGGTGGAAACCTTGGCGCTTTCCGGCTGATAGTCGGGGCGCCAGGTCGGCACGGGCACGTCGGCATACTCGATGTCGGTATCGCCGAGCGCCGCGCGGGCGGCGGGAACCGGACCTGTCGCGCCGCCGAGGCCGACAGCAACCAGCACCCGCTCGCGTGTCATCTCGGGCAGATAAGGCGAAACCTGCTTCGCCTCGGCTTCGCTCGCCTCGCTGGCGGCGGGCTTCTTGTCGTTCTTGTCGGGTTTCTTGCAGACGATATCGCGCATATCGACAGGCGTGTCGCGGCCATCGCCATAGGGCTGGAGCGTGTAGATCGTCGTCGGTGAAGAGGTCGGCAGCGAGCCAAATCCCCTGGCGAGCATTTCGGCGGCGATTTCGGCGCGGTCTTTGGTCAGCGTTCCGCCAAGCACGATGGCGCCCAGCGTATGCCCGTTGCGGGTCGCGGTACCGATCAGGTTGAAACCGGATGCACAGACGAAGCCGGTCTTCATGCCGTCGGCGCCTTCGAAGCGGCCGATCAGCTTGTTGTAGCCCTTCATTACTGTCTTCCCGGCCTGCAGACCTTCGATCTTGTAGTAGCCGTTGTACTGCGAGAACTCGGCGCGCAGGGCAGTGACCAGCACCGCGAGGTCGCGTGCGGTCGTATACTGGTCGGGCACATGCAAGCCGTTCGGGTTGGAGAAATGCGTACTCGTCATGCCGAGGCGCGCTGCTTCCGCGTTCATACGCTTGACGAAATCGGGAACAGTGCCGCCGACATTTTCGGCGACAGCCGCGGCTATATCGTTGGCCGACTTTACCAGCATCATCTTCAGCGCATTGTCGAGCGTCATCTCGGCGCCGGGCTTATAGCCCATCTTCGATGGCGGCTCCTTGGCGGAGACCTTCGACACGCGGATCGGCGAGGTGAGCGTCAGTTCGCCGGCCTGGATGGCGCGGAACGTCACATAGGCCGTCATCAGCTTGGTGAGCGAGGCCGGATGCCAGCGCTGGAAGGCCTCCTGGTGCTGCAGGATCTGCCCGGTCTGCAGGTCGAAGAGCAATGTGGGTTTCGCCGCCGCCGGCGAAACTGCCACAATCAGGGCCGCAATGCCCGAAAGCATGGCTGTCCGAGGGAAAGCTAACCGCATCGTCACGTTCAGAAAATCGCCTCTTGCCGTGTTCGCCGGTCGCTCCGTAGGATTTCGGAGCGGGTGAATCGCGCCGCGCGCGGGCGGGATCAGGAATCCTTTCGCGCGTGCTATTTAGCCTATGTGACGCCATAATGGCAAAGTCCCGGCTTCCGGCCGGTTAATGTTTGCCCAACCGGAGTATCTGCTTATGCCGATCCTGAACCGAGCCGCAGAAATGCAGGACGAGATCGCCGGCTGGCGGCAGCACCTGCATCAGAACCCCGAGCTCAATTTCGACGTGTTCAAGACGGCCGATTTCGTGGTCGAGCGGCTGAAGGAGTTCGGCTGCGACGAGATCGTGACAGGATTGGGGAAAACCGGCGTTGTCGGCGTCATCAAGGGCCGCAAGGGAGATGGACGCACGATCGGAATGCGCGCCGACATGGATGCGCTGCCGATCCTTGAGACGACCGGCAGGCCGTACGCCTCGCAGAATCCCGGCCTGATGCACGCCTGCGGTCATGACGGCCATACCGCCATGCTGCTCGGTGCGGCGAAATATCTCGCCGAGACACGCAATTTCGCCGGCTCGGTCGCGGTGATCTTCCAGCCCGCCGAGGAAGGTGGCGGCGGCGGCAACGAAATGGTCAAGGAAGGCATGATGGAGCGCTTCTCCATCGGGAAGGTGTTCGGCATGCACAATATGCCTGGCCTGCCCGTCGGGCAGTTCGCGACGCGGCCAGGCCCGATCATGGCCTCGACCGCCGAGTTCACCATCAAGATCAAGGGCCGCGCCGGCCACGCAGCCTTCCCGCAAACCTCGATCGATCCCATCGTGATCTCATCGCAGGTCGTGCTGGCGCTGCAGACGATCGCTTCGCGCAGCGCCGATCCGATCGAGGCGCTGGTCGTGTCGGTGACGAAGATCCATGGCGGCGACGCCTGGAACATCATTCCCGAACAGGTCGAACTCAACGGCACGGTGCGCACGCTGAAGAAGGAAATGGGCGCGCTTGCCCGCGACCGCATGCATCAGATCTGCAAAGGCATCGCCGAGGCGCATGGCGCAACAATCGACATCGACTACGACGCCAACTACCCGGTGACAGTGAACCATCCAGAGGAGACAGTTTTTGCGAGCGATGTCGCCACGGAAGTCGCCGGCGAGCCGAACGTTCACCGCGCGATCCCGCCGGTCATGGGCGGCGAGGACTTTTCCTACATGCTGGAAGCGCGGCCGGGAAACTTCATCTTCATCGGCAACGGCAACAGCGCCAATCTCCATAACGACAAATACGACTTCAACGATGAGGCGATTCCGCACGGCGTTAGCTACTGGGTGCGGCTGGCCGAAGCTTCGCTGCCGCCGGCCTAAAGCCGTTCCCTGCTGTGCGGCAGACGTCCCGCGAAGTCGCGTATCGATTCGCGGGACCAAGGGGCTACAGAACAAAATCTCCCGCGTTCATGCTGGCCAGCGTCGTGTCGACGAGGCGGATGGCGAAATCGGCCGCAAGGCTGCCACCAGTGTTCACCTCGACGATCACATCCGCGCCTGTGACGTCGTTGATACGCACCTGGCCCGCGGCCGTGAAGGCGGCATTGTGCCGGTAGGTCATTGCCGCGCCGAATAAGGCGCTGACGTCGATCCGGTCACCGGTGTTGCCGTCGTCGAAATCCATGATGCGATCGGCGTTCGCGCCGACGACCGAATGCGACTTGGCAGAGAAGATGAACCGGTCGGCGCCCTGAAAGCCGGTCAGGGCATCTGAACCAGCCCCGCCGTTTAACTTGTCCGCGCCGTTACCGCCGCCGAAAAGCTGATCATTTCCTCCGCCGCCGCTCAGGGTGTCCGCGAAGTTCGATCCTGAAATGCTGTCGCCCCTGGCGCTGCCGGTGATCGCCACCGCCGACGTCGTCATGTTTGCCTCGATATTCAGCTTCTTCGTCGACGTGTAGCTGGTCGTGAAGTCAAGCGTGCCGCCGGCGGCCTGCAGAAAGATGAAATACTCCGGCTCGTCGGTGAGGATCGTATACTTGGTGAAGCCCCTGAGCTGCGCCACCGACGCAAAGATGTTTTGGAAGGACGGAACAAATTCCTCGACGCCGGTTATTCGCAAACCGGAATGGAAAGCATTGTTCATGTCCTGGAAGAAAAGCTTGTCGTGACCGATGCCGCCATTGATCGATCCGCGCTGCGCCATGTCGATGATGAATCTGTCGTTGCCGCCACCGCCATTCAGGGTGTCGATTCCGCCGCCCGGCCCTCGAAACAGATCGCCTGCCGCACCGCCGGTGAAACTGTTTGCATTAATCGTCAAATTGAAGGTTGCCATCCCTGTCTCCTTTTTTGCAACTGCATAGAACGGTTATCTGGCGTCCGTTAGAGGACGAAATCGCCGGCGCCGAGGGTTGCCACGTTCACTGAAATTTCGAAGTCGGCCTTGCCGTCGCCGTTTACGTCGCCTTGTACCAGGCATGTGTTGCCCTGATCGATGAAGCGAAGCTGGCCGGCGACTTTGCTGAACGCGAGTGAGGCGCGGAACGCAAAAGCCTGATTGCCGCCGAGCGTGGTGTTAGCGTCGATCGTCGAAAGATCGATGTCATCGAGGCCGCGCTGGAAATCCATGATGACATCGCGGTTGGTGCCGACCACGCTCTCACCCGTCAGATCGAAATCGAAGTCATCGCGGCCTGGACCGCCGGTCATCGTGTCCTTGCCCGTACCGCCGACGAGACGATCATCTCCGCCAATCCCGTCAAGCACATCGTTACCGGAAAGACCTTTGAGGACGTTGATCGAATTGTTGCCGGACATGGTGTTCGCAAGCGCGTTGCCGGTTCCGTCAACAGCGAAGCCAAAGAACATCGTCAGGTTTTCGACATTCGCCGGTAGCGTGTAATCGATGCCGGTAATCTCGACGGTATCGGTGCCTTCGCCAAAATGCTCCAGAACACGATCGCCAACTTCTGAAATCCTATAGCTGTCGTGGCCGTCATCGCCGCTCAGGCGGTCATTTCCGGAGCCACTGAACAAGGTGTCGTTACCCGAGCCGCCGTAGAGCTTGTCATTGTTCGCGCCTCCGTCGAGCTGATCGCTGCCATTTCCGCCGTAAAGTTCATCCGCACCGCCTTGGCCGAAAAGCTGATCGAAATGATCGCCGCCAAACAGAAAATCACCCAGAGCGCCACCGATCAGCAGGTCGATGCCGAAATCGCCGTAGAAATGGGCGACCGCGTTACCGCTATTGCGCAAAATGTCATCGCCAGAACCACCATATGCAAACACATCGGTGAAAATCACCGACGTGACGTCCAGATCGTCGTGCCCGTCGAGGAGATAGATCTCCGACTGATTGTTGATGGCGCCATCGAAGGCGTTGCCAGCAGGATCGACATACATCGTCGCGCTCCGTGTTTGCCCGGAACTCAGCTAGACAATTTGTCCCGACATAATCCAGCACGGCGACTACCCAATTTACGATCGTGAATACCTATTTTTCGCGGAAGCCGCTTGCGAGCTCGAAAAGGAAATGAGCGCCCAACCAAGCGGACGCGTTATATTCGGCTGGATATGCCGGTGCGTTCGCGATAGGCTTTCGTCGAATTCGTTTCGGGAGCATCAGCCATGAAAATCAGCGCACGGAACGTCCTTAAGGGGAAGATTACCGAAGTCACCAAGGGAGCTACCACCGCGCACGTGAAGATCAATGCGGGAGGGACGATCGTCACTGCCTCGATCACCAACGCCGCGGTCGATGACCTGAAGCTGGTAGCCGGCAAGCAGGCCTATGCCGTGGTGAAGGCATCCGATGTAATGGTCGCGGTCGACTAGCCGCTTCAGCGCACGTCGATCTTCACGATGTCCCTCACATAACGCGCGCCGCGCTTGTCGCCGGGCACGATGAGGCGGAAGCCTTCGCCAGGCACCATCGGCTGGCCGTCGCGCTCGATCGCGATGGTGATGGGCAGATTGCCGAAATCCGGATCGATCTCGCCGATGGAAAAAGCGATCTGGTAGCCGTCGCTGCCTTCAACCACGAAAGTCCTCTTCAATTGCTCATTGTGGCCGGTCGTCTTGATGCCCTTCGCCTCGAGGATTACCCAGAGCAGCGCACCCTTGTAGCGGCCCTTCTCCTCGCCCTTTGAGGTTTGGAACTGCACCTCCTGCTCGATCAGCGGGAATTTCTGGATGTCCTCCAGCGAGAGCGGGCCGGCCTGGATCGTCGTGCCGGTCAGTTCGATCGTACGGGCGCCCTGCCCGACGCTGCCTGCGGCCGAGAACACGACGAACATCAGGGCGAGGAAGACAGCCGCAAGCGTTTTCATTGGAATCTCCGCTATATTCCATGGAATATGACGCATGATGCATCGAAATGACAATCATTCGACGTCCCCAGTGGGAGGGCACGCCGTCCGCCTTGAAAATCGCGCATTGTTCGCCAAAGCACACGGCGCTACCTTCGGGAGCATCAACCTGGGAGCGAGGCAATGGCGATTTTCAATTTGACGGTTAATGCCAACATTTTCAGCGGCGTCGGAAATTCGGTCGATGTGTTTAGGGGACCGGGCGGCGGGCTCGACAATCTGCAGGGCATGGGCGGCAACGACAGATTCGAGATCGATGAATTTCAGAGAGGTATCATCAACGGCGGTATCGGATATGACAAAATTGTCCTCGACAATTTTAGCAACCAGTTCCACACCGGTCTGAAGATAAGCGCCGTCGAGGAGCTCTCTGTAAACTTTCAGAATTTGTTCGCGTCGGTGGCGCAACTGGCCGGTTTCACCAAGATCACGGTTACCACGGCTCAGCCGGAGTTCTTCTTCTTCCTGCAAGGCGCCGGTGGCGCTCTTGATTTCTCCACCAGCTACACCTCGACGAAAAAACTCAATATCGAAGCAGCCATGACGACATCGGCAGTGACGGTTATCGGCACTGCGCGGGGTGACAGTATTCTGGGATCAAACTTCGGGGATACGCTGACGGGCGGCGCAGGAATTGACCAGATCTTCGGCGGCTTAGGCTCTGATAAATTGAACGGCGGGCTGGGAAAGGACGAATTGACTGGCGGCAATGCCGCTGACACGTTCATTTTTTCGGCCAAGTCGCATTCTGTCGTCGGCGCGAATGCAGACCGCATCATGGACTTTGACGACGCTCATACCGGCGACCGGATCGACGTTTCGGCTCTTTTTGCGACGACGATGGTCTACCGCCATGCGGCGGCATTCACGGCTGCCGGCCAAGTTCGTATCAACGATGTTGCTGGCGCCGATGTGGTCGTTGAGGTGAACACCGGTGGCACATTGGCAGCCGACTTCTCGATCCGTCTCGTGGACACCACGCTGGCCAGCATGAACGCTGGAGATTTCATTCTCTGATTCATCGATGCGAGGCAGTTCGCATCCCGCCTGCCTCGCATGCTCGATCCCAGGTCAGCTCCTTGTTCCCGGATCGCATTTGGCGATCCGGGCTATTCTCGGCTGGCCTATGGAGTGCCGCCTCCATGGGTTATATTCCGCTGGATATATCGCTTTCGGCGCGCTAGGGTCCGCGCCAATCGCACCAATTGGAGGAGTTCTCATGCGACTGACCCTGTTGCGCCGCACGTTCCTGACTGCGTTTGCCGGCGCCTTTATCGCCATTTCCAGCGTGGGCTTCGCGGCGGCCGCCGACCCAGTCGTCTTTGCCGCGGCAAGCCTGAAGAACGCGCTCGACGCCGTAAATGCCGCCTGGAAGGAAGAAAGCGGCAAGCAGGCGACGATTTCGTATGCCGCGAGCTCCGCGTTGGCCAAGCAGATCGAGGAAGGCGCGCCGGCCGACATTTTCATCTCGGCCGACCTCGACTGGATGAAATATCTGTCGGACAAGAAGCTGACCAAGCCGGAGACCGAAGTGCAACTGCTCGGCAACCGCATTGTGCTGGTCGCGCCGGCGGACACGACGGTCGAGGCGACGATCGCGCCTGGCTTTGACCTAGCCGGCCTGCTGAAGGGCGGCAAGCTCGCCATGGCCGACGTCGCCGCGGTTCCCGCCGGCAAGTACGGCAAGGCGGCACTTGAAGCGCTCGGCGTCTGGGCCTCGGTCGAAGCAAGCGTCGCGCAGGCCGAGAACGTCCGCGCCGCCCTTGCTCTGGTCGCAACCGGCGAAGCGGCACTTGGCATTGTCTATCGCACCGACGCACGCGCCGAGCCGAAGGTTGCCGTCGTCGATATCTTCCCCGAGAATACGCACCCGGCGATCGTCTATCCGGCAGGGCTCACGGCAAATTCCTCCAACGCCGACGCGGCGGAGTTCCTGGCGTTTTTGCAGTCGGCGAAGGCGAAAGCGATCTTCGAGGATCAGGGCTTCTCCGTCCTCGCGAAATAAAGAAGGGTTGGAATGGCGGACTGGCTGGGCCTCGGCCCCAACGAATGGACAGCCGTCCGCCTCTCCATCTGGGTTTCCCTGTGGGCGATGGTGGCGAGCCTGCCCTTCGGCATCGCGGTCGCACTCGTTCTGGCGCGCGGCCGCTTCTGGGGCAAATCGCTGCTCAACGGGATCGTGCATCTGCCGCTGGTGATGCCGCCGGTAGTGACGGGCTACCTGCTTCTTCTGAGCTTTGGTCGCCGCGGCCCCATCGGTGAACTGCTCGAGCCGCTCGGCATTGTCTTTTCCTTCCGCTGGACGGGCGCGGCACTTGCCTGCGCGGTGATGGGCTTTCCGCTGATGGTGCGCGCCATCCGCCTATCGATCGAAGCGGTCGACCGCAGGCTCGAACAGGCGGCGGGCACGCTTGGCGCCAACCGTTTTTGGGTCTTCGCAACGATCACCCTGCCGCTGATCGCGCCGGGCGTCATCGCCGGCATGATCCTGTGCTTCGCCAAGGCGATGGGCGAGTTCGGCGCGACCATCACCTTCGTTTCCAACATTCCGGGTGAAACGCAGACGCTGCCGTCAGCGATCTACACTTTCATCCAGGTGCCGGGCGGCGATGCAAGCGCCCTGCGGCTGACGCTGATCTCCATCGCGATCTCGCTTGCCGCGCTCATGGTTTCCGAATGGCTGGCCGTTCGCGCCAACCGGCGGGTGCACGCGACATGACGCTGGAGGTCGACGTCCGCCATAAGGCCGGCGCGTTCCGGCTCGACGCGCGCTTCGAAAGCGCCGGGCGGCTGACCGCTTTGTTCGGGCCGTCAGGCTCCGGCAAGACGACCGTCGTGAATCTGATCGCCGGGCTGGCGCGTCCCGACGACGGCCGCATCGCCGTCGATGGCGCGGTGCTGGTCGACACGGCTAAGAACATCTTCGTGCCGGCGCACAAGCGGCGCGTCGGCTATGTCTTCCAGGACGCGCGGCTCTTCCCGC
This sequence comes from Rhizobiaceae bacterium, assembly GCA_035503715.1. Taxonomy (GTDB): domain Bacteria; phylum Pseudomonadota; class Alphaproteobacteria; order Rhizobiales; family Rhizobiaceae; genus OAS926. The sequence goes on from DATJTE010000144.1 coordinate 14,045, forward strand.
ATCTCTCGGTGCGTTCCAACCTTGCTTATGGACGCTGGTTCACGCCGCGCGGCGAACGCACCGCCGGTTTCGAAAAAATCGTCGACCTGCTCGGCATCGCAAAACTGCTCGACCGCCGGCCGCACAATCTGTCGGGCGGCGAGAAGCAGCGCGTCGCGATCGGCCGCGCGCTGCTGGCAAACCCTGCCATTCTTCTGATGGACGAGCCGCTTGCCTCGCTCGACGATGCGCGCAAGGCCGAGATCGTGCCCTACATCGAACGGCTGCGCGACGGCATGAAACTGCCGATCGTCTATGTCAGCCATTCGATCGCCGAGGTCGCGCGGCTCGCGACCGACATCGTCGTCCTGGCGGACGGCAAAATTGCCGCTGCCGGAACGGCGAGCGACATCCTGCGCCGATCACACCTGTTCGCCGGCGCGGAACGTGGCGAAGCCGGCGCAATCGTCGATGCGCGGGTGCTGCGGCACGACGAAACCTTCGGCATGACGGTGCTGACGTCGAAAGCCGGCGAAATCCGCGTGCCGCGGATCGAGGCGTCGTTAGGCAGTCCGCTCCGGCTGCGGATACGCGCGCGCGACGTCATGATCGCGACCGAGAAACCAGTCGGCCTCTCCGCACTCAACATGTTTCCCGGCACGGTGCGCGAGATCGGAGAGGCGAAAGGCCCAGCGGCCGACGTCAACATAGATTGCGGCGGCGAGCTGATCGTCGCGCGCATCACACGGCAGTCGCTGGCGACGCTCAAGCTGGAGCGGGGAAGCAAGGTGTACGCCGTCGTGAAGACGGTCGCTTTCGATGACGACAACCTGCCTGCATCCGCGCTAGAAAGGGCGGAGAGCCTTTAGCCGGGAGCCCACGTGCCGTCGCTCAGCCTCAGGATCGACCTGGACCCGCAGGGCCGCATCGGCCCGGGCAAGATCGCATTGCTGGAAGCGATCGAGGAAACGGGTTCGATCTCGGCCGCGGCGCGAGCCCTCGACATGTCCTACAAGCGTGCCTGGGATCTCGTGGAGGAAACCAACACGATCTTCGGCAAGCCGGTGGTGTCGGCGAAGACCGGCGGCAAGAAGGGCGGCGGCGCCGAACTCACCAAGTTCGGCCGGGCGCTGGCGACACGTTTCCGCGCCATAGAGCGCGCCGCGCTGAAAGCTGCCGGCAGTCACATCGCAGCACTTCAGGCCGAAATCGAAAAGCGCTGACGCCCGCCCGGAATAGACCGGAACAGCCCCGCGCAAAAAGGGTTGGCGCGGGCGGCCGGCTCGGCTATTGCTCGGCCCGCGTGGTCCCGTAGCTCAGTTGGATAGAGCGGCGGTTTCCTAAACCGTAGGTCCCAGGTTCGATCCCTGGCGGGATCACCACTTAGGTTCAACTCATTCCCTCAGGTGGCCAGGCGCTGCAAAAGCAGCGCGAAAAGCGGTTGCACCTGGCAGTCCGTTACCACCTGGCAGTTGGTGGCCCGGCCGTCCCGATGGCGCTCGGAGACAGCCGCCACAACCGAACCGCGCGCTTCGGCAGGGTGCTGCAAAACCTGCACATGCGCTTCAACCCCTGAAAATTGTTCAGGCGTCAAGTAGTAGAGGATCGCGCACGGATCGTGCAGGCAGGGATCGTTGCTGCCATAGGCCCTGAGCATAGCCCCGATCGCCGCTGAAGCGTTGCTGCCGCCATTCTCAAAGGCGGCGACATGGCTTTCCTCGATTTTCGCCTTTTGGGTCACGTCCAGACCGAGCATCACCAGCGGAATTCCCGCCGAGAGAACGATCTCCGCCGCTTCCGGATCGACCACGAAGTTGAACTCGGCGCGTGGCGTGGAATTGCCGGGGCAGAAGGCGGCGCCACCCATGAAGACGATCGAGCGGACCGCCGGCACGATCTCGGGCTGCTTCAGGATCGCCAGCGCGATGTTGGTCATCGGGCCGATGGCGCAGAGGCTGATCTCGCCTGGAGCGGCGAGCACCTGCCGGATGATAAAGTCGACGGCATGCTCGGTCGCAAGCGCGCCCGGTGTGCCTGGCAGGTCGAGGTCGCACAGGCCGTCTTCGCCGTGCACCGACTGCCATTTGCGCCGATACGGTCCCATCAGCGGCCGCAGACTCCCGGCGTGCACGGGGACGTCTTGCCGGCCCGCGATGGCGCATATGCGCAGCGCATTGCGCGCGGTCAACGGCAGGTCTTTGTTGCCGGTCACGGCGGTGATGCCAACCAGGTCTATCTCGGGCGAGGCGAGAGCAAGCAGGATAGCGATGGCATCGTCAACGCCTGGATCGCAGTCGAGGATTATGCGGTGGCGAAAGGGCATTCGATGGTCCGGAATGTTGATGAGGTCGCTCAATGCTGCTGGCGCGCGGCAAGCGTCGCCTCGAAATGGCGGGAATAGCGGGAGACCGAGAAACAGATGACGAAATAGATGAGCGCGACGAACAGGTAGGATTCGCGATAGAAGCCCAGCCAGTCAGGATCGGACAATGCTCGCCTGGCCGCGCCAAGCAGATCGACCAGCCCGATGATGGCGACCAGCGAGGAATCCTTTACGAGTCCGATCAGCGTGTTGGTAAGCGGCGGCACGGAGATACGCAGCGCCTGTGGAAGGATCACCAGCCGCATGCCCGGCCAGTAACCGAGGCCGAGCGCATGCGTGGCCTCGTATTGGCCTTTGGGCAACGCAAGCAGTCCGCCACGGACCACCTCGGCGAAATAGGCGGCAATGAACAGCGTGATCCCGACCAGCGCGCGCAGCACCGCGTCGATCTCCACGCCGCTTGGCATGAAGAGCGGAAGCATGACCGACGCCATGAACAGCACGGTGATCAGCGGCACGCCGCGCACGAACTCGATGTAGCCGACGCATATCCAGCGCACGAGCGGCATGTCGGAAACGCGGCCGAGCGCCAGCAAGATGCCGAGCGGGAAGGCGAGCGCCGACCCGACGATTGCCAGCATCAGCGTCAGCGGAAGGCCGCCCCATTTTGAGGTCGGCACCAGATCGAGGCCGAAAACCCCACCCCCCATGAGCGTGAGCACAAGCGTGATGACGGCCGGCCACAGAAGAATCAGGCCGGAATTCCAGAAGCGCCGGTTCGCACTTGCTCCGACCAGCCCGATCAGCAGCACGACCGCCAGGGAAGGCCGCCATTGCTGATCGTACGGGAAGAAGCCAAAGAGGATGAACCGCGCCTTCTCGCGCACAAACGCCCAGCAGGCTCCTTCTGCGGCGCGGCACACCGACGCCGGCACATCCCGCCAGATCGCGTCAAAAATCGCCCACTGGGCGAGCGGCGGAATGACCCTGTAGGCGAGGTACAGCAGAGCGAGGCTGATCAGCGCATTGTACCAGGTGCCGAACATGGAATGCAGCAGGCTGCCCTGCCAGCGTCGCGAAGCGCCGTGCTGGTCGCGCATGGCGCTCATCGCGTCACCAGAACGATGCGGCGGTTGTACCAATTCATGAACGCCGAGATCGCCAGGCTGATCGACAGGTAGACGGTCATGAAGATCGCTACGACCTCGATCGCCTGGCCCGTCTGGTTCATCGTGATGTTGCCGATGGCCACGAGGTCGGGATAGGCGATCGCCACACCGAGCGAGCTGTTCTTGACCAGATTCAGATACTGGCTGGTGAGCGGCGGGATGATCGTCCGCAGCGCTTGCGGAAGGATGATGAGGCGCATGACGCGGCCAGGCCGCAGCCCCAGCGATCGTCCGGCTTCCGCCTGTCCGGCGTTGACCGAAAGGATGCCGCCGCGCACCGTTTCCGCGATGAAGGTGGAGCTGTAGGCCGTCAAGCCGACAAGCAGAGCAGCAAATTCGGGCGAAAGCCTCGCGCCGCCGACGAAATTGAAGCCCTGCAGCCGCGGCATGTCGATCGCAGTCGGCGCTCCGCCAAAATACCAGACAGCGAGAGCCGGGAGAGAAAGCAGGAGCACGGCAGATGGAACCACGGACGGCCGGTGGCCTGTTTCATTCTGGCGGCGCGTCGCCATCCTGCTGAGCAGGACGACGGCAAGAATGCTCGCCGCGAAGACCAGGGCAGCCATGCCGAACGCCCCGTGCGGCTCGAACATCGGCATGACGATGCCGCGGTTGCTGAGGAAGACGCCATCGAGAGGATTCAGCGCAGCGCGCGGAGCCGGCAGCGTGATCGTGAACAGGCCGTACCAGAACGATAGCTGCAGCAGCAGCGGGACATTGCGCAGCGCCTCGACAAAGGCGCCGGCTACGCCTGCCAGGAGCCTGTTGCTGGACAGCCTGGCGATGCCGACGACAGTGCCGATCAGCGTCGCGAGCACGATCGCCAGCAGCGATACTTTGAACGTGTTGAGGAAGCCGACGAGCAGTGCGCGCCCGTAGCTGTCGGCCGCCGAGTAGGAGATCAAGGTCTCGCTGATTTCGAAGCGGGCTTCACGCAGCAGAAAGCCAAAGCCCGTCGCGATGCCCTGCCGGGCGAGATTGCTCGCCGCCGTGGCGGCGAGCAACAGGATGACCGAGATTAACGACGCCGCAACAAGCCCCTGAAACAGCCACCGCCGGACCGTGCGGTCTCGCCACGGTGCCGCGGGACGCACGCCAGGACCGGACAAGCGCGTGTGGTGTGTCAGTTCAATCATCTTCGGCTACTGCCCTGCGCGGGTCAGCGCGCGGGCGGCGAGTAGATCAGGCCACCGGCGTTCCACAGAGCGTTCATGCCGCGCTGCAACCCGACCCGAGTGCCGGCGCCGACATTGCGCTCGAACATCTCACCGTAGTTGCCAACCGCCTTGATCGCATTCAGCGCCCACGCCTCATCGAGGCCGAGCGTCTGGCCATTTCCGGGCGAAGCGCCAAGCAGGGCCTGTACCGTCGGATCCGGGCTACCCTTCTTCTCTTCCGCATTGGCTTGGGTGATGCCCTTTTCCTCCGCTTCGATCAGGGCGTTGCCCACCCAACGGACGATGTCGCCGAATTGCTGATCGCCGTGCCGCACCGCAGCGGCCAACGGTTCCTTTGAGATGAGTTCGGGCAGGATCACGTAATCGGCCTGGTTCTGCGCCAGTGATGACCGCCATGCGGCGAGGCCCGAGGTGTCACCCGTGTAGACGTCGCAGCGTCCGCTGGTGAAGAAGGCATTGTTCAATTCGTTGACGTCTTCGATTGCGAGCGGGCTGAACGTCTTGCCGATCGAGCGGAAGAAGTCGGCGACATTGAGTTCGTTGGTGGTGCCGGTCTGCATGCAGACCGTGGCTCCGTCGAGATCGCGGGCCGATGTGATGTTCATCGAGGCGGGCACCATGAAGCCCTGACCGTCGTAGAAAAGGATCGCCCCGAAATCGAGACCGAGCGATGTATCGCGGGAGAGCGTGTAGGTGGTGACGCGCGACAGCACGTCGACCTCGCCCGACTGAAGCGCCGTGAACCGGTTCTGAGCGGTCAGCGGCCGGAACGTCACCTTGGAAGCGTCGCCGAAGATCGCCGCGGCGAGGGCATGGCAGAAGTCGACGTCCATGCCGGCCCACTTGCCCGTACTGTCTGGCGCGGAGAAGCCGGCTATTCCCTCGCTGACGCCACAGATGAGATTTCCCCGTGCTTTCACTGCGTCGAGGATTTCGCCGGCATTCGCCAGCGGGCTCAGTGCAGTCGACATCGCGAGTGCTGCAAGTATCGGTTTCATCGTACCCCTCCGTTGCTGATCATCCCATACGCCGAACGAAGCGCCCGCTCGGCACCTGATCGCATTAGGGAATGTGATTGATCGAACGGCAACCCGCTGCAAATTGCATTTCTGTTTAGTTTGGCTAAACTTTCTGCCGATCGGAACCATCCAATGGCCAGTCGGCTTCCAACCCTGCGTGCCCTGCAAGCCTTCGATGCCATCGGGAGGTTTGGCAGCGTTGCCGCGGCCGCGCGCGATCTCGGCATCTCCTCGGGAGCGATCAGCCAACACATCCACCGTCTTGAGGAGGAGGTTGGCGTCCGCCTTTTTGAGCGAAAAGGTCGCAATCTGGTGCTGACGTCATGGGGCCGCATCTATCTTGAGAAGGTCAGCATCGGTTTCGACAGGCTTCGCTCGGCCGATGAAGTCCTCCAGCGCGCCAGGCTGAAATCAGGCATCGTGCTCAGCGCGCCGCCGTCCCTGACCATACGCTGGTTGCGGCCGCTGATGCGCGACTGGCAACGGTCGTCGCCGGGGATGAGCGTCAGGCTGATCGGGGAAGACGAGGAGCCGGATCTGGACGAGGACCAGGTCGATTTCCGCATTTCTTACGGAACCGCCAGGCGCCGCTACGCCCATTTTGCAGACATGTTTCACGACTGGGTCGTGCCGGTCTGTTCGCCTGCATTTCTGGCACGGCATCCGGTCGGCAACGCCGCCGACGTATTGAGCGGTCCGCTGATCGGCATCGAGTGGGACAACCCATATCAGTCACCGCCATCATGGGCCGAATGGGCAAGCCAGTTCGGTGTCGCGCGGGCGCCGGAGCCGTGCGAACTGTCGTTCTCCCTTTCCAGCGCCGCCATTGATGCGGCGGTGAGCGACGGCGGATTCGTGCTGGGACAGGCGTCAATGATTGCCGACGATTTGGCCAGGGACCGCCTCGTGATTGCCTGCGACTGCCGGCTGAAATTGGCGGAGCCTTACGCGATTGCCTGGAACCCCGCGTCCCTGGATCGGCCGTTCGGCACGGAGTTTCGAACCTTCATCCTGCAAGCCGGGCAAAGACTCGAACGTCATTGGCGGCAGACACTGGTCGAATCTCTGCGATAGCGAAATCGCGCCATCCCGGTCCCTACAGCACGAAATCGGAAGCCGTCATGCTTGCCAGCGTGGTGGCGGTCAGGCGGATCGAGAAATCGGGCGCGAGGCTGCCCGCGGTATTGACTTCGACCACGACATCGCCGCCGGCGACATCGTTGATCCGCACCTGCCCCACAGCGGTGAAGGCCTGACTATGGCGATAGGTCATCACGCTGCCGAACAGCGCGCCGAGATCGATCATGTCGTTGCCACTGTCGTCGAAATCGACAATTCGGTCCGCTTTCGCGCCGACGACCGAATGCGAGATCGCCGAAAAAATGAAACGGTCATTGTCCAATCCGCCTCGCAGCGTGTCCTGGCCCAAACCGCCGTTGAGCTTGTCGGCGCCGCCCTCGCCATTGAGCAGATCGTTTCCGCCATTGCCGTTGAGCGTGTCGTTTCCGACGCCGCCATAAAACTCGTTACCGTCCGCGCCGCCGGTGATCGTGTCGTTTCCTATGCCGGCGAAAATGTTGCCCATAAGCAGACCGGATGCGCCGGAATAGGTGTCGTTGCCGCCACCCAACTCCAGATTGCCGATCATCCGGCCGGTATTGGTTATCTTATCGATGCCGTCATCGCCGGAATACGAAAGCAAGGCGCCTGAGATCAGGCCGGAATTGTTCAATACCATGGTGTCGATGGTTGGGTGCCGGACAGCCTCGCCTTCGGGTGATACGATGGTACCCGAATTTGTTATCCACGAGGTCGTTCCGGCGAGATCGCCGCCCATGACCACGCCCTCCGCTCGTCCGTGAATAAGGCCGGCGTTCTCCACGACCGAGCCAACGCCCCAGAGCCGCACGGCAGAGGTGCCACCCGAGAAGCTGACGATTTGCCCGCCTTCGCGGATATCCACCGTGTGACCTTGCTCGGTTACGCCAGCGTCAAAGTAGAGCCCGACAAAACCTGTCGAGATCACCGCTCCGAAAATGACCGCGCTTAGGCCGGCAAAGTCACCTCTTATTCCCGACTGGCCGCCACCCGAAGCGCTGATCGTGACGGAAGGCGCAATCCAGATGGAGTCACCAGCCGCCAGAAGGTCGAATTGGCTGTTCTGCGAGAGGGGAGCAAAATAGGCCATCGGATGGAATCCTCCGTTGAGATATCGTGGCGGCGCCCCCGCTGCTTGGACATCTCAATCGCCACGCCGTTCCCTTGAGGGAACGGCGTGATTCCTACCATGACCGAACAATGCCGGCTTTGACCGCGACTACCTAGTTCGGCGCTGCGACTACCTAAATTTCGCCCGTTAATGGCTTCGCTCGCGCCTAAGCTCGGTAAGTGATGACTGACACTACTCCACGATCACGATGCTCGTGTTACTCGGGCCAAAGGTCTGCACCAGCGTGTAGAAATCAGCGGCATTGTCAGGATGAAGGCGGATACAGCCATGCGATACCGGTCGGCCGAGCTTCTTCACATGCGGCGTGGCGTGCACCGCGTAGCCGCCGTGGAAGAACACCGAGTGCGGCATCGGCGCGTTGTCGTATTTCCGCGAATACCACATCTCGTGCATCCGAGTCGGTTTGAACGAACCGGTGGGCGTCACATAGCCCTTGCCGGCGGTCGACACCTTCCATTCGAAGGCCGGTTCACCGTCGATGATCACATGCATGCGCTGCTCGGAGATATCGATCTTCGCGACGATCTTGTTGGCGGCGTCCGACGGCGTGGCGCCGAAGAGGAAGGCCGCAGCCGCAAAGGTCGCGGCAGCGATATTGATGAGCTTGTTTGAAACAGTCGCGTACATTCCATCCTCCAGGCCGCCGGGCGGCGAATTCGTTGATGGCGCGGCTTATCGAGTACGGTTGTTTCGGTTTGATTTCGCCAAACGCGCATTTTGTTTCGAAACTGTTTCCGACTGCGTCATAAACGGAAAAGAAGAGGCGCGGAAATGGCAATTTTTGACCGCCAAAAAAGCCTTCGGAATGCGGGCTTCCCGCTCGGCATCGACGGTGAGATTTCGAATCTGAAGTTCGAATTTCGAAAAAACGAAACTCGTATTCCAGTCCCCTTTGGAAACCGACCTGCAACAAAGCGGTTTCCACGCGGCATCGTCCCGAAACAGGCACCAGGCATCTTCGGCGCCATGGAAATCGGATCGAAGCGGACAGGAACGAAATGGCTGGCACGGGTCGCACTGGCGACTGCGGTGATGGCTATCGTTGGACTATTCGGCGACAGCGCCGGCACGGCGGAGATCCGGACGTGGTCGGCGCATCCGACCGCACACGAGGTTTGAGCAATGAAGTCGAAAGCAGCATCGCGCGCCGCATCGGTTCTGATTTACGCACAGGGCCTGCTGATGGTCATCGCCGTAGGCGCGGTCATCTCGCGCTTGCCAGCCGAGGAAACGCGCTCCGCCGCAGCCAATCAGGCGGTCGTCGCCTCGATCACGACCGACACGGTCGCGCAGTAGCAATCTTGAACGTCGGCCTGCCCTCAGCCGCCGCCCGTCGGCGGGTCGAAGCGATAACCAGACCCACGGATGGTGGCGATGCTCTCCGTATTGAGCTTGCGCCTGAGCCGCACGATGCGCGAATCGATCGAGCGGTCGAACGCGTCGGTGGTTTCGGCCGGCGCTGCCGCCATGATGTCGTCGCGGGTGAGCACCTTGCGCGGGCTCGCGGCAAACAGGCGAAGCAACGCTACCTGACCGGGCGACAGCGCCTCTTCTTCGCCGGAGCGGTGCATCACAAGGGCCGCACGCAGGTCGACCGTCGAGTTCTCGAGGATAAGCAGGTCGGCAATCTGGCGGCCGCGTCGATTAAGAAGGCCAGCAATGCGCGCGGTAAGCTCGCGTTCCGGCACGGCGCGCTCCACCACGTCGGCCGCGCCAAGCTCCAGCGCCAGCACCTTATCGATGGTCTGGCCGGCGCCGCACAACATGATGAACGGCGGCCCCTTCTCGCCGTAACGACGCAGAATATCCAGACCCTGGAAGCCCAGGTCGCCAACGGCAACGTCGATTTTCACGGCGGAGAAGAGCGCATCGCACTCCCAATCGCCCATCGCCATCCGCACGTCGTAACCGCGGCGTTCGAGATAGTCTTTCAACCCGGAACCAGTCTGGCTCCCGATACCGATCAAGGCAATCACCGGTCTCGCGGCCATGCGGCGGTTCCCAAAAAACGAAGCTGAATCATCAGACTGGACAACATGTTTATACCCAATCTACTTTCCGCGGACAGCGGAGGCGAGACCACACTGCGCGCACGCATAGCCGTCGTCGAGGACGAACCCGACCTTCGGGAGGCCGTCGCCGAATATCTTGGAGCCAACGGGTTTGACGTCCTTCAGGCGGCGAATGCCGCCGAAATGCGCACCCTTGCCGGCAACGAGACCGTCGATCTTGCCATTCTGGACATTGCCATGCCCGGCGAGGACGGGCTGTCGCTCGGCCGGTGGCTGCGTTCGCAAATGCCGGTCGGGCTGATTTTCGCAACTGCCGCCGGAACCTCGATCGACCGTATCGTCGGGCTCGAGCTCGGCGCGGACGACTATATCGTAAAGCCCTATGAGCTGCGCGAGCTCCTGGCGCGCGTGCGCTCCGTACTTCGCCGCTTGCCGCAACCCGGCCAGGCGAAGGTCACCAAGCAGGCCGCACCAGGCGCAGCGCGCCGCACCATCGACTTCGGCAACTATTCGGCCGATCTCGACGGGCGGATGGTGACCGGCCCAGCCGGCAAGACCATCGACCTCGCGAAAAGCGAGTTCGACGTCCTGGAAGTCTTCCTGACCCGCGCCAACCGGCTTTTGACCCGCGCGGCGATCGCCGAGGCGATCGGCTTCGAGGAAGACCCCGAATCCTCGCGCGCGGTCGACATCCGCATCATGCGCTTGCGGAAAAAGATCGAGGACGATCCGGCGAACCCGAAATTCCTGCGGACGGTGCGCGGCGAAGGCTATATCTTCGCCCTGCCCGCAGCGGACGCCGTCTGATCCCTCAAACCCAACCGCCCGATGATCGACACAACGCCTCCCAGCATCGACACGGAGATCACCGAGCCGAGCGTATCGGTCGCGGCCGCGCGCATCGTCCGGCGGCTGAGGGAAGCGCAGGACTGGCGACGCGAACTCGACTGGCTGCTTGAGCTGCTTGCAACCGCGCTGGACAGCCACCGCACGATCCTTTTCCGGCTGGAGACGCTGCCGGAAGGGTTTGCGCAGTCCGTCGTCGGTTTCTGGGCCGACAGGACGATCGCTGGCGAGGTCCGCCCGACGATCATTCCGGAATCGGTGATCCACGAGGATGCCTTCATGCAGCGCCTGGCGCGCGAAGGCCGCCAGGGAAAAATGTTCGTCGGCCGGACCAGCGAGATCGAGGGATTCCTGCGCCGCGACTTCGATCAGCAGAAGATCAAGTCGTTCATGTCGGCGACAATTTTCGTGCATGGCCAGGTATACGGCACGATCGCCGTCAATGATTGCCTGCGCGAGCGGCACTGGACCTATGACGAGAAGGCCGCATGCGAGATCGTCGCGACTGCGATCGCCGACGCGATCGAGCGTTCGCAGTCGGACGCCCATGTCTCCGACACGATCCGCTCCGCTTTCCTGCAGGTGTCGCTCGACGCGGTCATCATCATCGACGAGACGGGCAAGATCGTCGAGTTCAATCCGGCGGCTGAAAAGATGTTCGGCTATACGCGCGCCGAAATCATCGGCAAGGACATGCTGCAGACGATCATCCCGCTGAAATTCCGCGAAGGTTACGCGGATGGTGGCGAATACATGAAGGGCCGCGGCGCTCCGATGATCGGCAAGCGCATGGAGACTGTCAGCCAGACGGCCGCAGGCGAAGTCTTTCCGATCGAGCTCACCGCCAATGAGCTCAACATCAACGATCGAAGATTTTTCCTCGGCTCGATTCGCGACCTGAGGGAAATGCGGGAGGCCGAGGACGAGATCAATCGCCAGCGCGACAGGCTGCATCAGAACGAGAAGATGGCGGCGATGGGCTCGCTGCTCGCCGGCGTGTCGCACGAGCTGAACAACCCGCTCGCCGTCGTGGTCGCGCAGTCGACGCTGCTGCACGAGTTCGCCCCCGACCCGCAGACCAAGGCGCGCGCGGAAAAGGTCCGCGCCGCGGCCGAACGCTGCGGACGCATCGTGAAAAGCTTCCTCGGCATGGTCCGGCTGCACGCCAGCACCTATGCCGAGACCGATCT
>DATJTE010000145.1:0-8913 GCA_035503715.1 Rhizobiaceae bacterium
GCTGCGCTCCGCCTGGTCGACGGACGTGCTCAAGAACGGCATCGCCCACAAGACGATGACGATCGAGAAGACATTCGAGCAGGGCGCCACCGACAGCTTCATCCGGTACCGCGGCTGCCGTGTGAACACGATGGACCTGACGCTCGAGGCCCGGCAGATCGCGCGCGTCAGCTTCGGCATCGTGGGTATCGGCTCGCCGACCCCGACGACGGCCATTCTCTCCGGCGCCACCTATACGGCGCCGAATACCAATCCGGTGTTGAACGCAGCGACCAACATCGGCGCGCTGACGGTGAGCGGCGTTGTCGGCACGCCGAAGATACGCTCGCTCAGCATGTCGATCCGGTCGAACATCTACCAGAACGACGTGATCGGCCAGTATGAGGCCGACAGCCACGGCCTCGGCCGGTTCGAGGTCAGCGGGTCGGCCACGCTGCTCTTCGACACGCTCGCCTACTACAACGCGATCCTCGACCATTCGGACGTCGGTCTGGAGTTTACGCTCGGTGCGGCCACCGGCGACAAATACACGTTCGAGTTGCCGGCGCTGAAGCTGATGAACGGCTCGCCCGTGATCGGCGGCAACTCGCAGGCCGTCATCATGGAAGTGCCGTTCCAGGCCAAATATGACGCCGGCATCGCTGCGACGATGCAGATCACGCGGGAGGTCGCATAAAATGGCCCGAAAGTCTGACAAGGCGCCCGAACCGGGCAAACGCGTGACGTTCGTGCCGGGCGTCATCTTCACCGGCTATCCCTATGGCCACAAGCATCTTTTCGTGACCGATCAGCGCAGCATTCCCGTCGCGGAATCGTATGCCGAGCTGATGCGCGAAAAGGGCCTGGTGAAGCCAGGGACGCAGTTCGTCGAGGTCGACGAAGAAAAGGACCAGAAATGACCGTCAAGCTTTCATCGGTTCGAGCAAATCTCGAAGTCGAAGCCAAAGGCGAATGGATCGACTATCCGGAACTGCCCGGCGTGTCGTTCATGGTCTCGTCGCTGCACGCACCGGCCTACAAGCTCGCACGTGACAACCTGCTGCAGCGGCTGACCCGCCAGTACAAGGGCAAGCCGGTGCCCGAAAGCGTGCTCGTGCCGGAGACGGCAAAGCTCTACTGCAAGCACATCCTGCACGGCTGGAAGGGCTTCGACGAAGACTACACGCCGGAGAAGGCACTGGAGACGCTGTCTGACCCCGGCTTTCGCAAAGTGATCGAGGCGGTCGAGTGGTGCGCCAGCCGCGTCGGCGAGCGCGACATCGAGTTCGAGGAGAAAACGGCAAAAAACTCCGAAGCGCCTTCGCGCGGCGAATAGCCGACGACGAGGGCGTTCTTGCCGTCGACGACTGGATCGCGGCGCTGGCCGAGGAAAACCCCGACGAGGCCTGGCTCCAGCAGCTGACGCTCGACGAGGACGATGAGCCGGAGTGGCAGGACTGGCACCTCTACTATCTCGATGCGTTCGAGATGATCCGCTTCGATCGATTCTATGGCGCCATGGGTGGTGAGGGGCCGATCAGCTATCTGGCAATCAGCCGATATGCCGAAGATCACAACATAACGGGCGAGGACCTCCGGCTGTTCTGCCGGTTCGTCCGCGCGATCGACGCGGAGTGGCTGAGCCACGTCGCAGGCAAAACCCCGAAAGGCGGAAAATGACCGTTCAGCTGTCGGCCCTACGCGTTGCCGCGGATCTCGATCCGTCGCGCTACGTCGCGGGCATGAACCAGAAGATCGCCGCGGACAAGGCTGGTGCCGCGTCCAGCCGCGAGGTCGGCAACGCGATCTCGCAGACGGACAGCCGTCTGTCGACAGCCTCGACTGGCATAGAGCGGCTGATGCGGCAGACGGTGCAGGGCTATTCGGCGAGCCAGAGCTTCGAGCGGGCGCTGCGCACCCTGCAGCGCGCGCTCGATACCGGCAACGTCACCCAGGAGCGCGCCGAACAGATCCTGATCGGCCTGAACGCGCGGTATAACCTCACGGCGAACGCGGCGGATCTGATGGCCGCCGGCCAGCATCAACTCGCCGCCGCGGTCACGAACGCCAATGCGGCGCTGGCCGCCCAGGAAACGCAAGTTCATCGCGTCTCCGCGGCAAACGACAACTGGCGTCGGAATAATCTACGCATGCAGATGTTCGACGTCGGCCAGATGTTGGCTCTTGGACAAAACCCGATGCTGACGCTGCTTCAGCAGGGTCCGCAGATCGCACAGATCTATGCCGGCCAGGGCGGTGTGAAAGCTGCGTTGCAGGATACGTTGAGCGTCTTTGGCAGGTTCGGCCCTATTGTTTTGGCCGCCATGACGGTTGCTACCGGAGCGACGCTCGGGCTGATGCACGAAATCCGGCAGACGAGCGGCGTCGCGGTTTCGTTCGGCAACGTCGTCGAGGGCGTTTTCGAGTCCATCGGCGAGGTCATCTACGAAACGCTCAAGCCGGCGATCGACGCAGTCGCGCCGTGGTTCCAAGCCGCCTGGAACCTGATCATCTCTGGCGTGAAATGGGTGGGTAACGCTTTCGTCAAAGGCTGGCAGGCACAGATCGCCACGCTCGAATACCTCATAGGCGGTGTGCCTGAGGCATTCATCATCGCGGGCGAGAACGCTGCAAACAATTTCCTGACCGCCATCGAAGAGATGGCTCAGGAGGTTATTGTTATCTTCAACGGAATGATCGCCAAGATAAATGGCGGTCTACGCCTTGCTGGCTTTGATAAACAAATTCCCGACTTTGGAAATCCGGAGGACCTCGCCTTCGGACGGGTCGACATCGGAGGGGCTGACGCCCGTCGGCAACTCGAGGCGGATCGCGCCGCGCTCCTGAAGCGATACCAGGAGATCGCGAATAGCGACCCGATGGGCAGCTTCTACGACCGGATCGTGCGCAATTCGGTCGAGGCCTGGGGCGAGGACCAGAAAAAGAAGAAGGGACCGCGTGAACGGCAGTCGGATTTCGATCGCGAACTGGAGAATATCCAGGACCGCATTGTCGCCCTGAAGGCCGAGCGCGACACGATCGGCATGACCGAGGCGGAAGCGGCCCGTCTGACGATCACGCGCAAGCTCGAAGCCGCGGCGATGAAGGACTCGATCGGCCTCTCGCCGGAGCGCGTCGCCGCGATCCAGAGGGAGGCGGACGCGTACGCCACCATCACGGCCGAGATCGAAAAGGCGCGCAAGGCGCAAGAATATCTCGACCTGGTGCGCGACACGTTCAAGGGCTTCATCAGCGATCTGCGCGACGGGTTGCGGCAGGGCGAAAGCTTCTGGGACTCGTTCCGCAATGCCGCAACCCGGGCGATGGACACCGTTGCCGACAAGCTGCTGAACGACGTCATGGACGCGATCTTCCAGGTGAAGGGCGCGGCCGGTGGCGGCCTCGGCGGTGGAGGCGGCGGTATCCTTGGCGGCATCCTCGGATGGGTCGGAAACCTGTTCGGCGGTGGTGGCGTGTCGCTGCCCGGCAGCGCGCCGATCCCGACGCCCCGTCCGGCATTCGCCAGCGGCACTGTCGGCGCTCCGGCCGGCCTCGCCTGGGTCGGCGAGCGCGGCCCGGAGCTGGTCAATTTCCGTGGCGGCGAGCGTGTCTACGACAATGTGACGTCGATGCGCTTCGCTTCAAACCAGAACGATCCGTGGGGCGGCCAGATGACCCGGATCATCGTCGAGATCGCCTCCTCGGAGGATCTTGTTGCGGTGGCGCGTCAGGAAGGCGGCGCGCAGGCCCAGGTTCTGATCCGCGAGTACGACAAGGGCAGTTACGATCGGCACAAGACGAACCACGCAAAAGCGAAGAAGCGGATCAGGGAATACTGATCTTAAAAAGATCGTCATCCGTGCGCGCCGCGGCAATGGCCTCTGCGCTCATGGCGAGAACTTTCTTCGCTGCTTCGAGAATTAGGGCCTCAGCCTGATCGAGCGGCAAACCATCTTGCTCCGGTATGGTGACGTTAACCTTCACATCGTGCCACCGAGGGATGGAATTCTCGTCAGGCATAAGCTCATCAGCTTTCAACTGGATCATAAGCTGCCCGACGATCACCTTGTCTTGGCGCACATGACTAATGTTTCCAACACCTGCGTATTCGAACTTCATCGACATCCTCATCTGTAAGAACCGAGCGGAAGGTATCACCGTTCATGACGATCACCTATCCTCGTCAGTTGCCCGACTACCGCCTGCAGGAGGGTACCATCCGCCTGGAGGAAGGCGTCACCTATGCCGGATCGGGCAGGAACCGGGGACCGGTCATGAACCGCACGCGCACGATCGAACCGGCGTGGCGCGGCAGGTTCGGCACGATCATCCTCGAACGCAATCCGAAGATGATCTGGTCAGCGTGGGGCAAGAGCCTCAAGGGCGGCATGAAGACGTTCGTGGCGTGGGACATCGAGCGGCCGACGCCGATCGCCTATCCCGACGCCGCCGCTCCGGAAGACATCGAAAGCGGCTGGAACGGCACGGCGACGGTGACCAGCCTCGGCCTGTCCGGCGCTCTCGGCCTGTCCGGCCTGCCGGCGAACTACCAGCTCAAGGCGGGCGACCGGATCGGCCTCAGGCAAACGACCAGGTACGGCTATTACGAAGTGCTCGAGGACGTGACAGCGAACGGCTCCGGCGTCGTGACCGTGACCGTGACGCCGTTCCTGCACACGACGGTTTTCACCACGGCGGCCGTGGCGTGGCTGTGGCGGCCGGTGTGCCTGTTCGTGATCGACTGGCAGACGTGGACCGAGCAGACACTGGTGAAGCCGACGCCGATCAGCTTCGAAGCGAACCAGACGATCGAGGCGGTCTAGCGCGATGGCTCTTCCGACCGAAGTCCAGGACCTGCTCGACGCGGGGCGCTCCGACGTACGCGGCATGATCCGGTTCCAGTTCGGCACCGGGACATATGGCTTCATCCGGAGCCGCGTGCCGCTCACCCATGCCGGTCTCACCTATGTGCCGGGGGGCATCATCGAGATATCGGACCTGACGTCGGGCATGGGCTTCGATCCGCGCCAGTTCACGGTTCGGCTCGCCGGCTCGCCGGACGAGGGTCTGACGCCGGAAGTGCTCCAGACGATCGAGCTGGAGGATTACCGCGACCGGCCGGTGACGATCTACGACGCGCATTTCCATCCCGACACTGGAGCCCTGCTGCATGTCGAAGCGATGGAGCGCGGCCTGTGCGATCTGATCACGCACTCGATCGATCCGGAGTTCGGCTACACGCTGGAAATGACCTGCGAAGAGCGGGCGATCGACTACACACGGACCAATGGCCGCAAGCGGAACACCGCCGATCAGGCGCGCCGCTCGCTCGGCGATCTGATCTTCCAGCACGTCGCACGGCGCGGCCGCGAAGAAATCCTGTTCGGCAGGGACAAGGCAAACTGATGCGTGTCGAAGGTTGGGAGCGCCGCCTCAAGCTGGCGGTCGAGAAGCATATGGCGCTGCCGTCCGAATACGGCGTGTCCGACTGCTTCCTGATCGTGCGCGATTGCGTCGAGGCCTGCACGGGCGAGGTCATCTATCCGACGGCCGACGGCTACAAGACGCCGGCCGGCATCGCGAAGAAGCTCATGCAGCACGGTTTCGAGACAATGGAAGACGCGCTGCGCGCCAAATTCCCGGTGGAGATCGCGCCGGCCATGGCGCAGCGCGGCGATGTCGGCGTCGTCGAGCGCGCCGGCGTGGTCACGGGCGGCGTGTTCACGCAACTCGGCTTCTTCACGCGCGGTGAAGGTGCCGCCGAATTCCTGCCGATAGCCGACGTGAAGACGGCTTTCCGGGTGCGGTAGAATGGCATTCCTTCTTCCGATCATCGGCGCGATCAGCAGTGCCGTTGGTGCAGTCGGCTCGTTCCTCGGCGGCCTCGGCATCATCGGCAAGCTGGTCATCGGCATCGGGCTCAACGTCGTCTCGACGCTGCTGCAGCGGCAGGCGCAGAAGAAGGCTCAGCAGCGCAACCTCGATGCGGCGCCGGATACGCCGGGCGGCGTCAAGCTCACCCGCGAATATGGCGCCGACGTCGCGCGGCAGGTGGCGTGCGGCCTTGTCGGCATCGCCGGCCATGACGGCTACATGAACAGCTACAGCGAAGCCAACAGCATCCTGCAGCACGTGTTCTTCCTGTCGGATTATTATTCGACCAGGCTGACGCGCTTCGCTCTCGCCGGCCGCTGGCAGACGCTGGATTTTGACAATCCGCACGCGACGCGCGGCTTTCCGATCACCACCGGCAAGTTCGCCGGACGCGCATGGGTGAGGTTTCTGGATGGGCGGCAGACGGCCGCCAACGCCTATCTGCGCAACAACGCCAATCCGCCAAGTCGCTGGAGCGACGATCATATCGGCATCGGCATGACGATGGCGATCGTCACCTACATCTATGACGAAGAGAAACTGCCTTCGCCGCCCGAGCACTTCTTCGAATTCGAGGGTGCGCCGCTCTACGACTGGCGCAAGGACTCGACCAAGCCGGGCGGCTCCGGTCCGCATCGGTGGGGCAATGTCGCGACGCACGAGTTCTCCAAGAACCCGATGGTGATGGACTACAACTACCGCCGCGGCTTCAGCGTCAATGACGATGTGTTCTGCGGCATGGAAATGGACGAGGCCGATCTGCCGCTGGCGCGGTACACCGCCGCCGCCAACATCTGCGACGAGACGGATGACGACGATCAGGCGCGCTACGAGTGCTCGATCTTCCTCGACTGCATGGCGACGCACGGCGACAATATCGAGGCGCTGATGCATTCCTGCGGCGCGATGGTCGTCGATGACGTCGAAGGTTCCTGGCCGCTGGTCGGCTCGGATCAGCCGATCGTAGCGACGATCGAGGACGATGATCTGGTCGCGGGCGCGCCGATCCAGTTCAACCGTCGTCGCTCGATGGCCGATCTGGTGAACTCGATCGGGGGTACCTATCCGAACCTGGATCAGCTCGGGGCAAGCCTGCCCTATCCGGTGCAGCGGTCGAACACGGCGGTGGTGGTCGATCGGCGCACGCGCGACATGCCGCTCGACTTCAGGCAGGTCACCCGGGCGAGGCAGTGCGCGCAGATTGCCAGCATCTACCTGAAGGAAAACCGCCTCGAAGCGTCGGGTGCGCTGACGCTCAAGCCGCGCTGGCAGAAGCTGAAGGCGGGCGACTGGATCGTCATCAACGCCAAACCGTTCGCCGGGCTGACATACATGGTGACGGCCTCCGGACTGGCGTCGCTCAACAGCAATTCACCGCGCGCCAACCGCATATCCGTGCAGCAACGCGCCGGCTCGATCTATGATGGCGTGTCATTGCCGGTCATCGTGTTCCCGACGCCGCCCGGCGATCCGACCTACCTCAATGAGTTGCAGGACTTCGAGGCGATCGGCGTCCGGGTCGAGAGCGAAAACAAGCTCGAACTGAAGCCGGCGATCTACGCGCAATGGGCGCCGATCACCGACGTCACTGTCAGCGGCGTGCAGTTGTGGTGGTGGCCTTCGGGCCAGCCGGACGCGGTTGAGACGAAGACGGTTCCTGCCGACGAGACGTTCGCGCTGCTCACCGCGGCGGTCGTCGGCCTGACCAAATACAAGGTCCAGCATCGGCTTATCACCTTTCCGAAGCGGCCGACGGCCAGAAGCGCGCCGGTGGACGTCACGACGCTGCCGAACGAGACCAATATCCCTGAGACGCTGCGCAAATATCTGGAAGATCGACGCCGGGAAGCTGACGAGTTGTGGTCGGACGTGCGCAAGCTTGCGGCGAACGTCGCCACGCGCAACACCGAGGATATCGTCGCCTGGAACTATTTCTCGAAGCAGATCGAAGGCGCGTTCGCACAGATCCTGAAAGCGGAGACGATCCGCGTCTCGGAGAGCGAGGCGTTCGCGCAGTCATTGACGCTGTTGTCAGCGCGGCTCGAGACGGCCGAAGGACAGATCGGCGAGGCGATCTCGTTCGATGAATTCACGACGGCGGTCAATGAGATCAACGGCAGCATCCATGCGGTCTCGACGGCGCTGACGACCGTAGAAGCAAAGGCGAACGATGCGACTGCGAATGGCCTCATGGCATGGCGCGCGCGGGCGACGCCTGGCGGCGTGATCGCCAGCTTTGAGTTGTCGGGCAAGACCACGGTAAACGGGACCGAGCGCCGCGGCGGCTTCTATTTCGATGTCACGTCGACCGGCGCCTACGCGAAATTCGACGTAACGAAATTCACGATCTGGGACGGCGACAACAAAACGGAGCCCTTCACCTTCGTCGGCGGCGTTGCCGAGTTCTGGCAAGCCCGGATTGGCACGGTGGTGTTCCGCCAGATCGAAAGCGCGAATGGCAAGCTGGTCCTCAAAGGCTTCGGCTCGAACGCCTCGATCGAGGGCTTTACGTGAGCCGGCTCTTCATAGGGAAGCGCAACGCATCGTCGGCGTTCAGCGTCAAGGTGATGAAGGGAAACAACGATCCGCTGACGACACCGAACACGGTCGCGCATGCGGGGAAGTTCCTGTTCAACTCGGAGTTCCGCGACCAGCTCTACGTCAACGAAATCCAGGACATCCCGGATTACTCGAACACCGGCTACGGGGCGGTCTACTATCCGGGGGGCACGGGGCCGAACTCGTATCACCGCCGCCGCCAGACGGTCGACACACCGTTCGGCCAGAAGGCGCATCAGTGGCACTATTCGCGCCGGGCATGGGACCTGCCCTGGGACCCGATCATGGAGTTCCGCAACCGGCCGACGCTGGGCGCATATCAAGGCGGTCCGTCCTCGGAACTCAGTCTGCTCGGCGAGAGCGGCGACGGCGTCTACTGGCTCGGCATTCGGCGCGGGCGCGTGGGCTACGTGAGCGGCTATTCGGACTGGGGCGAGGCGTATACGCACATGCTGCGCTCCGGCAAAGGGCGCCCGGCCATTGGCGGGAGCGAAGGCGGCG
>DATJTE010000146.1:0-18800 GCA_035503715.1 Rhizobiaceae bacterium
TAGACCAGCGTGGCGGGATCCACCTCACGATCGATCGCCTCAAGCGCACGCGCAATCGCGGATGCTTGTTGCGTGTCGAGGATGCCGGTCTCGACGAGCATCACCAGATGCGCGCGATCTATGGCGCGGAAGCCGTCGACATGATGCGCCTTCGCGCCATCGAACAGTGGCCTCAGCACGGTCTCCTTGTAGACCGGGTCCGGGAATACGCTTTTATCCGCGAGCCTGGGATCCGTGCCGGCCATCTTCACCCCTTCAACCCGGCCAGCATGACGCCACGCACGATGAAACGCTGCAGCAGCAGGAAGACGAGCAGCGTCGGGATCGTGGCCAGCGACACGCCGGTCATGATCTTCTCCCACTGGATCGACTCCGCGACCGCAAAACTCGAGAGACCGACGGGCAGCGTGTAGAGCTCGCTGCTCGTGGTGACGATCAGCGGCCAGAAGAACGCGGTCCAGTTGCCGAGGAAGGTGAAGATCGCCAGCGCAGACAGGGCCGGCGTCACCAGCGGCATTGCGACCTTCCACCAGATCTGGAACTCGTTCAGCCCATCTATCCGCGCGGCTTCGAGGAAGTCGTCCGGGATCGTCTCGAAGAACTGCTTCATCAGGAAGGTGCCGAAGGCAGTCATCATGCCGGGGAACATGATGCCCCAGTAGGTGTCGATCCAGCCGAACTGCGCTGACATCAGATACCAGGGGATGACCAGCATCTCAGTCGGAATCATCAGCGTCGACAGGATCGCTAGGAAGACGAAGTAGCGGCCTCGGAAGTCGAATTTCGCCAGCGTATAGCCAACAAGGCTGTCGAAGAAGACGTTCGAGACGGTGACGATCGAGGCGATTGCGAATGAGTTGAGGAACCAGCGCGCAAAACGGCCATCCGACA
Source organism: Rhizobiaceae bacterium (assembly GCA_035503715.1). Classification (GTDB taxonomy): domain Bacteria; phylum Pseudomonadota; class Alphaproteobacteria; order Rhizobiales; family Rhizobiaceae; genus OAS926. The sequence goes on from DATJTE010000146.1 coordinate 892, forward strand.
GAACCTCGATGTAGTTCGCGAGCGTCGGCGCAGCGGGAATGAGCCTGAGATCGTACACTTGGCCCGCCGTCTTCAGCGACGTGGACAGCATGAAGGCGAGCGGCGTGATCATCACCAGCCCGCCAATGAGAAGGATCGTCCAGGCAACGATGCGGCCCGGCCGGATGCTCGACCTGTTGAAGCGATGTTCGCCGGTGTCGGTGACCACAGCCATCAGCGCGTCCTCATGATCCACAACTGGCCGAGCGAGATCGCCAGCAGGATGAGGAAGAGCACCACAGTCTGCGCCGAGGCATATCCCATGTCGTAGGATGAGAACGCCGTCTGGTAGATCATCAGCACCAACGGCTTGGTCGACCCGAGCGGACCGCCGGGATCGTTGGTGGTCATGTTGTAGACCTGATCGAAAATGCGCAGAAAGCCGATCGACGAGAAGACGACGAGAAACACAGTTGTCGGTTTCAGCAGCGGCAGCGTGATCTTGCGCAGGATCGCCCACTCGCCCAGTCCGTCGATGCGCGCGGCTTCGTAATATGTCTGTGGTATCGCGCGCAGGCCGGCGAGGAAGATGATGATCTGGAAACCCAGTCCTGCCCAGATCGCTGTGACGGTGACGGCGGGCAGCGCCTGGGTCGTTGAGCGCAGAAATGGCTGCTGCGGAATGCCTACTACTGCAAGCGCGTCATTAATCACGCCGATCGGCACCGGTTGGTAGAACCAGCGCCATACCCACGCCATCGCCGCTGCCGTCGTGAGGAACGGCAGGAAATAGAGCGCACGCAGAAATCCGTGCATGAAGCGCACACGGTCGAGATACCAGGCGATGATGAACGCGAGGATCAGGCTGATCGGCGTGCCCAGCAGCAGATACGCGAAGGTGTTGCGAAATACCTTCCAGAACTGCGGATCGGCGAAGAGACGGGTGTAATTGTCAAACCAGATATAGGTGGGATCGGAGAGCAGGTCCCAGTCGGTAAAGGAAATACGGAAGGATTGCAGCGTCGGATAGAAGCGGATCATCACATAGAAGACGATCGGCACCGCCAGAAACGACCATGCCCAAAGAACCTTCTTCGACCGCATCGAGAGACGGTCGAAGGCGCGGCCGCGATGGACCGCGCCTTGATCAGCACCCTGCGCTGACATTCCGGCTTTACTTCGCGGCTGCGTCGATCAGCGCCTGCTCGGCGGCGGCGGCCTGTGCAATCGAGTCAGCCGGCGACTGGCCCTCGAGCAGCACGCGGTTCGCCATGTCGATGGCAGTCTGGCGCTGACCAGTCTCGTCCACGAAGAGCGTCGTGTGGGCGTATTCGAGGCCTTTCAGGAAGGGACTGTAGATCGGGTCGGCGAGGTTTGCGTCGGTCAATGCCGCAGAACGGCGCGCCGGCAGCTCGCCGACTGTCTTTAGCCAGATTTCCATCGCCTCCGGCGAAGAAATGTAGGCGAGAAACTTTTCGGCCGCGGCGAGCTTCTCGCCTTCGACGCCGGACGCGATGCCGTTGGCGAAATAGCTCGCGTAGTTGGAGCGCACGCCGTCCTTGTTCGCCGGCAGTTCGGTCACGCCCCACTCGAAGCCCTCGATCGCCTTGAAGGCGCCGAGTCGGAACGTGCCGTCGATGGTCATCGCCGCGACGCCGCCCTTGAAGGCCGCCTGGCCTTCGTCCATGAAGCCGGCTTGCCCGACCTTCTTGTCAAGTTGGAGATCGGTATACCACTTCAGCGCGGCGATGCCCGCCTCGCTGTTGTATGTGACCTTGCGGTCATTGTCGGTATAGGGCTCACCGCCGAACTGGCGCACCAGCACCTCACGCCACCACTGGTGGTCCTGCCCCGCCATGTCGAGCGTTGTGCCGGCCGAGGTGATGTTTCCGGAACCGTCACGCTTCGTTGTCTTCTCCGCGGCAGCGACGAACTCGTCCAATGTCTGCGGCGGCTTGGACGGATCGAGCCCGGCCTCTTCGAACAGCTTCTTGTTGTAGAAAAGCGCCAGCGAGCGGACGGCCGTCGGCAGCCCGTAATAGTCGTCGCCGCGCTTCATCGCGGAGACGATCGGGAAAAACTCCGATTCGATCTTGTCATGAGGGAAGATCGTGGGAGAGAGCGGCTGAAGCAGGCCACCATCGGCGAATTTATCGAGCCAGCCGTAAAAGAGCTGCATGACGTCTGGCCCTTGGCCTGCCGTTTTCGCGGCCACGATGCGCGTCTGATAGTCGGCGTATGGGAATGTTGTCTGCTTGACCGTTATATCCGGATTGGCTTCCTGGAACTTCGCGATGAGTTCGTCCATCGCCTTGACGCGTGTGTCGAATACATACTGCCAATACTCGATCTCGACGGCCTGAGCCGCGTTGAACGACACCATGCTGAACCCGGCGATCAAACCGGCAAAAAATGATCTGCGCATAACGAGCCTCCACACGCCCGTCCGGCCTCCGGAATCGGGCAATTGCCATCCCTTGCTACGCTGTCTCGCAGGTGGCGGGAGCGCAGCGCTTGTCGAGCGACGAGTTTCCGGGGGCACCGGCGGAACCCGTTCGCCCTTACGCTTGAGCCTGATGGCGGGTTTGTCAATGATCCACTCGCATTGCCGGGTCTAACAGTGTAGGCGAAAACATCATGCTGACGGACAGAGAACGCATCGAACGACAACGGACCAGCCCGCCGCTCCTGCGGCTGCATCGCGCGCTCAGCCGTCTCACGTCGACCATGACCGTCATGAACACCGGCGCTCATCCGGACGACGAGCAGAGCGGCTTGCTTTCCTATTTCAGGCTTGGACTCGGCATGCGCGTCATCATCGCGTGCTCGACGCGCGGTGAAGGCGGGCAGAACTCGCTCGGACCTGAACGCCTCGGCGCTCTCGGCGCATTGAGGACGCGAGAGATGGAAGAGGCGGCACGCACGCTCGATGCCGATGTCGTATGGCTCGGCCACGGTCCTGACGATCCGGTGCATGATTTCGGTTTCTCCAAGGATGGCGACCAGACGTTTCAACGCTGGGGCGAGACGCGGATCGTCGAGCGGCTCGTGCGCGCATACCGCAAGGAGCGGCCCGACATCGTCATCCCGACATTTCTCGACGTGCCCGGTCAGCACGGTCATCATCGCGCGATGACGCGCGCCGCGGAGACAGCGGTCGGGCTTGCCGCCGATCCCGCCGCATTTCCGGAGCATCTCGCCGAGGGGCTTCGGCCGTGGCGCGTCGCCAAATTTTATCTGCCGGCTTGGTCGGGTGGTGGCGGGACCTATGATGACGAAATCCCTCCGCCTGGCACAACCGTCACCGTCGAAGCTTCTGGCCGGGAGCCATTCACCGGCGCCGAGTACGACCGCGTCGGCGAGTGGTCGCGCTACTACCATGCATCGCAAGGCATGGGGCACTGGCCCGCGGTCGCGGAAAATCGCTGGCCGCTGCATCTCAAGCTGGCCGGCAATATGAGCGGAGCCGAAGCAAGCATCCTCGACGGACTGCCGCAGTCGCTCGACGCCCTGGCGAAGGCAGCAGATGGAAACGTCGCCAGATCGCTAGCCGAAGCTGATGCGTTGGTTCGAAAAGCAGTCGCGGCGTTCCCTGACAAGAGCGCGATCATCGAGCATCTGACACAGGCGGCAAAACAGCTTGCCGCAGCAAAAGCCGCAGCTTATGCCGACTTCCTTGACCGGCACGGCCATCGCATCGATCGCAAGATCTGGGAAGTTGATGCTGCGCTACTCGAAGCGGCGGGTGTCTTTGAGCGGGCGGCTCTGACGTCGGCGACGCTCGCGCCAGGGCAGAGCACGACGCTTGTGGTTGAGTTGGGATCGGGCACGGCTCGATACCAGACAAACGCAGAACCGGCGCTGCCAACAGGCATGACCTCGCTGTCGCATGAAGCAAGCCGTAATCGCGTCAGCTTTGCCATCACTGCGGCGGACGATGCCCCGTTCACCGGATTGTACGCCCCGGCGTGGTCGGCCCTCGGCGGAAATGGCGCAGCCTCGGTTCGCCTCTCGACCATGTTCGATGGTCACACCGCTCACGCGCGCTTCGACCTTGACGAACCGCTTTCGCTGGTGCCGTCCGCTTCCGTGAGGACGGAACCCGACGCGATCATCGTGCCGCTCGACAGCAATCAACGCGAATGGCCCGTCGACCCTGGGGTCGAAGGAGATCGCGGCGCGCTGTCGTTCACGGCTGGCAGTGGTTGGTCTGTTGCTTCGGATGGCAGGCACATCCGTGCGCCCGAACGACTAAGTCCCGGCATGACCATCATCACGCCTCTGATCGATGGCAGGCCGGCATCGCGGATCGTTCCCATTGCCTATCCGCATGTCGGCAGGATCGTTTACCGCCAGCCCGAGGCGCTGCGTGTGCTCTCACTGGACCTCAAACTGCCAAGGGGCCGCGTCGGCTATGTCGGCGGCGGCGCGGACCGCGTCGGTCTGTGGTTGTCGCGCATGGGCATCGAAACCGTCGATCTCGACGCGAAGGCATTGGCCGGCGACCTCTCCGACTACACGGCCATCGTTGTCGGCATCTTTGCGTTCGGCATTCGCAAGGACCTCGCGGCAGCGACGCCGCGTTTGCACAAATTTGTCGAAAAGGGCGGACACCTCGTCACCCTGTATCATCGCCCGACTGACGGCTGGGATCCGCAAAACACGCCGCCCTCGCGTCTTGAGGTCGGCAGCCCATCATTGCGCTGGCGGGTGACAGATCCTGACGCCGAGGTGACCGTTCTTGCGCCGAGCCACCCGCTGTTGACCGGTCCGAACCCGATCGGCCCGCACGACTGGAATGGATGGGACAAGGAGCGCGGGCTCTACTTTGCCGCGCGCTGGGATCCAGCCTACGAACCGCTCGTGTCCATGCACGATCCGAACGAACAGCCGCTCAAGGGAGCGCTGGTGTCTGCCAGGATCGGCAAAGGCCGGCATACGCATACGACTCTTGTTCTGCATCATCAGCTCGACAAGCTAGTTCCAGGCGCATTCAGACTGATGGCCAACCTTGTCCAGCCAGCCTGACGACGCACCGGCAGACGACAGCCCTCCGCGCCAGACCTCAAACCGCGAGGCCGTCGTCTGGCTTTTGGCCGACATGGTTCTGGTGGCGGGTGGCATGACGGCGCTCGTCAAGGCACAAGGCTTCACCTATCCCGCCATCCAGCTCGTTTTCATACGGGCAATGGTCGGCCTGTTTTTCATTCTGCCGTTGATCTGGCGCGAGCGCGCGCATGTTCTGCAACCGAAGCACCCGTGGAAGAACCTCTCGCGCGTTGTCTGCAATGCCATTGCGCTGAGCAGCCAGTTTCTGGCTTACACGCTGATGCCGCTGGCCGTCGTGAATGCGCTGCTGTTCAGTCGGCCTCTGCTGACGATGGTGATGGCGGTGACCATGCTCGGCGAGCGCGTATCCCGCATTCGATGGATCGGGGCAGTCGCAGCACTTGCCGGCGTGACGATCATGCTCGCGCCGGGCAGCGGTATCGCTTGGAATCTCGGCCTACTGGCCGTTGCCGCGAATGTCGTCTTTGGCTCGCTGGCGATCATTCAGACGCGCGCGATGCATGATGAGAATACAACTGTGATGATGGTCTTCTATACGGTCGGGCTCGCGGTCATCACGGCAATCCCCGCCGTCCTCGTCTGGGAACCTGTGGAAACAATCGACTGGATTCCGCTTCTTGGCATCGGCCTGCTGGCCCAGGCCGGGCAATATTGCTTCCTGCGCGCCTATCGGCTCGCCGAAGCCAGTGCGCTTGCGCCGATCGGCTATCTGTCGATCGTGATGACGACCGCCTCTGGGTATTTTTTCTTCAACGAAGTTCCTGGCCTACGCATTGTTCTCGGCGCCGCGATCGTTGTCGTTGCCTTGCAGATGATTGCCTACCTGGAGCAAACGTTGAAGCCACGATCACGCTCGAGCTAGATCTGCAACCCTTTACCAGCTGGGATTTTTTTTTGTCCGGAAGGCGGCCAAACCTTCTTTCAAATCATCTCCGGAAACATGGTCCGCGAAGTGTTTGAGCTCGGCGCGTAAACGCCGATGACGAGCACGGGAGCGGGCGCGTTTGCTAATGAGCTGTTTGATGTGGCGAATCGCTTCGGCGCTGTTTGCACCAATTTCCCATGCCAGTTCCGTGGCGCGTGCCATCAACTCATTCGCCGGTACGATCTCGTTGACGAGACCCCATCTTGCAAGCGTCTGCACATCGACCGAAGCGGCTGTATAGAACAGCTGCGCCGCATGCGACGGTGAAACACGCTCGAGCAGCCGCACGGTCGCGCCACCGGCGGGAACGATCGCGTACCGTGCATGGCCGTCGCCGAGCTTCGTACCCTCGGCCGCGAGGATGATGTCGCAGCACAAGAGCAGCTCCAAGCCGCCGGCCACGGCGATGCCGTTCGCGGCGCCGATCACCGGCACGGGCAAATCTTCGACCAGTTGCAGCACATCCTGGTTGTAGCGCAGCGTGTCGGTCAGCTTCGTGCCGCCGGCCTGGAGTGCGGCCTCGAACTCCTTCAAATCGCCGCCCGCCGAAAAGGCGCGGCCCTCGCCCGTGATGATGACGACGCGAAGGCCGGGAAGCTCGGCGACTTCACGCAGTCGCTGCTCCAGCGACCGCATCATCTCCGCCGACATCGCGTTGAGGCTCGCCGGCCGGCTGAGGGTCAGCGTCGCGATGCCGCCCTGGAACGCTAGATTGACAGCACCGTCCGACATCAAGCCTCCACGAGGTAGATCAGATAAGTTTGCGGCAGTGGATTCAGCGCTGCCTCAAGTGCGCTCAGCTCGGATGCATTTGCACCCGACACCGCGACATCGACGATCGTGTGCTTGCGCTCATCGAGGCTGATGCCGACAGCAGCAGAGGCGTGAGGCCCGCAAGAATTCTTCAGTTCAACCAGCACTTTCTCCTTGATGGCGAGATCGCGCAGCGTCGGTTTGAAGATTTTCCCGACTGCCGTCACTGGCAATGCCTCGATCAGGAGCACAGTTTTCGGGCGTGCCGGCGGCTCATGCACGTTTGCTTCGAGGTGCCGTTTCAACGTTTCGACATCGATGCTGACGCCCTGCACGGGCACCACGAACAGAGCCGGCACTTCGCCGGCATATTGGTCGGGCATGCCGACCGCCGCGCTGATCTGCACGCCGGGAAACTGGTTGGCGACATCCTCGATCGCCGCCGGGTCGATGTTATGCCCGCCACGGATGATCAAATCCTTCTCGCGCCCGGTCAGCACCAGCCGCTGATCTTCGGTCAGGTACCCGACATCGCCGGTCGTCAGCCAACCGTCCGCATCGAGTGTGCCAATGTTGTGGGCAGGATCGACATAACCGGGAAAGACCTGCGGACCGCGTACCTGCACGAGGCCTGTTTCATTGTGCGGGCAAGGTCTCGAGTTGGCCGCATCGAGGCCGACGATCCGCGTTTCGGAGAAAGGCGCGCGAAAGCCGACGCTGCCTGCAAGCGGTTCACCGAGGCCCGGATTAAACGCAATCGCCGCGGCCGTCTCCGTCATGCCATAGGTTTCGAAAACGCGGATGCCGGTGGTCTGTTCGAACCGCGCGCTGACTGCCTTGGGACACACCGCACCGCCGGTGATCGCCATGCGCACCGCCGAAACATTGGTGCCCGATTTCCAGCTGTTGGTGATCGCAGCGATGGAGGTCGGAACGCCTCCGATAACGGTCATGCCGAAGTGCTCGACCAGCGGCCAGTAGTTCTCGACGGCCACAGGGTCACGCATCCCGTACGGCGACGGCACGACGATGTGCCCGCCGGCGGCTATTACGGACAGGCCGACCGTCATCGTGCCGCCCACGTGGAAGAATGGAAAACCGTTGATGACGGTATCGCGCTCGCAGTAGCCGAACACCTGTGCGAAGCTGAACGCAGCATGAATCTGGTTCCCGTGCGTGAGCCGCACCAGCTTCGGTCGACCGGTGGTGCCACCGGTGTGGAACAGCGCGCAGACCAGGTCGCGGTCTGTCGAGGGCTCGAAGGCGAGTGCGTTGTTTGCATCGGCACGCAGCGCATCGTCGAGATCAATAAAGCCGGCGCGTGTGCCGCCCGAGCCGCCGATTACAACGACATGTTCGAGCGACGGCACTTGCTCAAAAGCGCCTATACCTTTGATCCAGCACATCTCGTCGAGGTGCGGCGCAGGGATAACGAGGATCGTCGCCTGCTCGGCATTGAGCAGGTCAATGATCGCGTCGCGCGACAGCAAATAGTTCAGCGAACTCGCTACGCCCGCGACCTGAGCGCCAAGCAGCAGCGCCGGAATCTCGGGCAAGCTCGGCGCCAGAAACGCCGCAACGCCGTTTTCAGTCGTTAGCCCGAGCCGCCTGAACATGTTTGCGGCCCGTGTGACCTCGACCAAAAGGTCGCGATGCGTCAGCGATACGCCCACGTCGCTCACATCAGCCGTGCGCAGGACGGTAACCGCCTTGTTCTCCGGCACATATTCAGCCGTCGCGCGGATCAGATCGTAGATATTCCAGGCCGTGACCAACTCATCATAAGGCCGGCGCTCGATCTCGATGACATCTTCGATCGTGCGCACCTCGGCGACCGGGCGCGTGGTCTTGAGGCCGGACCCCATCAGTGGACCGCGGCGTACATGATCGTTTCTTCGTCCGTTTTGCCGCCATCGAACTCCTCGACGATCCGACCCTGCCTACAAACGAGAATGCGGTCGGAGAGCTGCAGGATTTCCGGCAGGTAGGACGAGATGACGATGACCGCGATGCCGTCGTCGGCAAGCCGGCCGATGAGCTGGTGAATTTCGGCGATCGCGCCGACATCAACGCCGCGTGTCGGTTCGTCGAAGATGATCAGCTTCGGCTTCTGCACCAACGCCTTGGCGACAACGATCTTCTGCTGGTTGCCGCCGGACAGCTCGATCACGCGCGCGTCGCCGTTCGGCGCCTTGACGTTGAGCGCCGCGATCCACTCCATTGCCAGCGCTTTCATCTCACCCATGCTGACCGTCGAGGATTTGGCGCGGCCGCCTGCCATGGCGCCGAGATAGATGTTCTCGGCGATCGACATAGTCTCGAAAAAACCTTCGATCTTGCGATCTTCGGTGACATAGATGATGCCGTCGCGCACCGCGGGCCGCGGCACGCGATAACGCACCGAGCGCCCGTTCAACCGCACCTGACCACCGTGGAAAAGATCGCGCTTCAGCACGCCGGCGACGACCTTAGCTGCCTCGGTGCGCCCCGATCCGATCAGGCCGAAGACGCCGGTGATCTGCCCGGCGAAGGCCGAGAAGGACGTATTGCGAACGGCATTGCCCATCGAAAGGTTCTGCACGCTCAGCACCTTCTCGCCCGCTGGCCGCGCCTCCCGGTTCTTGCGCGATCCATAGAGTTCGTCCGTCAGCGACCGCCCCACCATGGCACGGACGATCTTCTCGCGATCGAAGGCAGAGGTGACATCCGTGACAACGTGCTGGCCGTCGCGCATCACCGTGATGCGGTCGGAGATCTGCAGTGCTTCTTCCAGCGCGTGGCTGATGAAGATGATCGATACGCCGCGCGCCTTCAGTCGCTCCACCAGCGAGAAGAACTGGTGCTTTTCCTCCGGCGTCAGCGTTGCTGTCGGCTCGTCGAAGATGATCACTTGCGCATTGTGGTGTACGGCACGCGCGATCTCGACCATCTGCTTCTGCCCGGCGCCGAGCGCGGAGACCATCGCGGTGGGATCGACGTGGAAGTTGAGCGATTGCAGGAATTGCTGGCCGGCGATGTAAATGCCGCGCAGGCGATGAAAACGCTTCTGATCCGTCAGATAGATGTTTTGTGCCACCGTCAGCGACGGCACGAGACTCGTCTCCTGATACACCATGGCGATGCCGCGTTTCAGCGCCTCCGATGGCGTCGCGAACTCGACCTTCTGGCCGTCGAGCAGAATTTCGCCTGATGTCGGCGCTACGACACCCGCCAGCATCTTGGTCAGCGTCGATTTGCCAGCGCCGTTTTCGCCCAGCAGCGCGTGCACCTCGCCGCGATGCAGCGTGAAGGTGACGTCTTTCACCGCCGGCACCGAGCGGTACTCCTTTGTGCCGTTGCGCAATTCGAGGATCGACGTCATGCCTCGCCTCCCGAGCCTACGGCCGGGTCCGTGGCGGCGAGCGAGACGATAACGCCGTCGCCGCGCGATGCGGCGAAGACCTGGCCCTGATGTTCGATGACGGATGTGATGCCGTGGGTACGGCCGTCCGCACGGCTTTGCAGGCTGGAGCGCGGCTGAAAACTCCGATCCAGTTTGACACAGAAGCCGGCTGACATCGTCGGCGCCCAAGGTTTCAGCATACCGAGATGCTTCACCCCGCCGCCTTGCAGCGACTCATAGAAGCTGCGGCCGGAGCGTAGGTTCGGTGCGACCCAGAACGGCTGCGGCACCTCGGCCATCATGCGCGTGCGATAGGCAGGCTCGCGCAGCACGAATTCGACGAGCTGGCTGCGCGGCGCGAACAGCGCGAGCCAGTAGCCGTCGCCCGCAACTGCAATGCGTCCGGGATAGGCCGGCAGATCGGCGTAAAGCACCTGCCGCTGTTCCGGCCGGGAAAGATCGATCCTGACGAGTTGATGTTTCCAGGCTTCTGAGAACACCAATCCATCGCGATCAATCGCGACGCCAGCGGGCCACGCAAGACCATCCGCCAGCTTTGTCGCGGCGCCGCTGTCGAGATCGATGCGCCAGATCGTTCCCGATGCGTTACGTTCCAGCAAATCGCGTTGCCACTCCGCGGGCCTGTTCGTTGACGAGCCGTTCGCGATATAGAGAAGCGTCCCCGAGGCAGCGATCGCGGTGACGCATGTCGCGCTGTCGTCGGCGCGATACTGCCGCCCGTCGAAGCGGCCGCCTTCGATCAGGATTTCTCCGGTGTTTAGAGCGATGGCCAATCCCTCGGCACCAATTGCCGTCATGCACGCGATCTCGGACCCGTAGGATTTGCGCTTGTTCCAGTCCGAGTCACCGCCGCGCACGAAGATGCTGTCGCCAGCCGACGCAAGCAGCGCGTCGCCGTGAACCGCCAGGCAATCAACGTGTTCGAGCGGCGTGCGCGACGTCGCCTCGTCGAGCCGGCGATTGGGCCTCAACGCGCCGTCCAGCGGCGGGACCGTTACGGCCGCTTCGCCGCGGCCGAGTAGATTGTCGAAGATGCGCGCCACCCCGCCAATCATGCCTGCCTCTTGTGGGTTTTCTCACCCCAGTAGGATTGCTGGCCGGTCCAGTTCGCGTCGGCACCCTCCAGTTTCAGGCGTCCGACGCGATTGTTCAGGATGCCGCCGATGTAGAGATTGCCCTTGTGCTCGCGCATCGAGGTGATCATCGGGTGGCTTTCGCCGCCCAGATCCCACAGCGTCTCGATTATGCGGCCCGTCTCATCGAAGCGCAGCACGCAACCGGTGTTGATGTTCGGATACATCCATTCGTCCGGCGCGATACGACGCGCCATGCGGCGTCGGAAGCTCGGCATCTTCAGCGCCAGGTCGAAGGCCGGCGTGCGCATGCCCACCAGCGCCAGCCAGTAGGTTCCGTCGGACGCACGATTGATGTTATCGGGATACCCCGGCAGATCGGCGATAACAGGCTCGACGGTACCCTTCTTCGGTCCATCGAACCAACAGCGGCTGACGCGGCACGCCCAGGTCTCGGCGAACAGGAATGACTGGCCGTCATGAGTCATGCAGATGCCGTTTGGAAACACCAGCTTCTTCAGAACCGTCTGTGTCTTGCCAGTGTTCGGGTCAAAACAGATGATGCGGCCATTGCCCCGCGATTCCAGGCAATCCACCGGCCATTCGTGCATCTCGTAGCGGATCGTCGCCTCGGAGAAGAACACGCGTCCGTCCGGTGCGACATCGAGATCGTCGGCGAGCTTGAGGCGCGAATCGTCGATGATCGAGAACCACGAGCGGTTCGTCTCGTCGGTGAGCTTCTCGATCTGGCGCTGCCGCGTGATGCGGTAGAGGCCCATGCCGCCGATGCAGACCAGCAGCGAGCCGTCTTTCGCAAAGGCCATGCCGAGCGGCCGCCCGCCGACGTGGGCATAAACCTCCTGCTGTGTGTAGTCAGGCGCGAAGAAGCGAACGATGTCGCCGGTGCGATTGCCGACATAGATGTGGTCGTCCTCGTCGAGGATGACATCTTCCGGCCCATCGATGCGGTCGAGGCCGATCGCAGCGACCGGGCGTAGCCGGTCGTTCAGCGCGTATGGCGAGCTGCCTTCGGTGGAAGGCGGTGCCGGCAGTTCCGCATAGGTCGGCGAGACGTAGATCTTGGAGAGGAACTTCATCCGGTTCTTCAGCCAGCGCACATCAATCGCCACGGCCACAAGCAGAACCAGGCCGAGCAGCAATGAACTGCCGCCGCGCGTCACGCCGATGCGCACCAGGCCGTTGACCATGATCATGACGATGATCGAACCGATGATCGCCTTGGCAGCGGACCCGCGGCCACCGCCGAGGCTGTTGCCGCCAAGCACGGCCGCCGTCAGCGCTGCGATCTCCAGCCCAACGCCGGTGTCGGCGCCAGCCCCGCCGAGGCGCGAGGCGAACAGCACGCCGGCCAGCGCCGCGAGCGTGCCGGATATCACGTAGGTCAGGCAGATCACACGCCGCACCGGTATGCCGACATTGTGCGCCGAGCGGCGCGATCCGCCGACGGCGAGCACGTGCCAGCCCACGCGTGACCGGGAAAGCACCAGGTGCGCGACAACCGCCAGCAGGATCGCCACTGCGACGCTAAACGGCACGCCGAGCACGTACCCCTCGCCGAACCAGTACCACAGGTCGGAATCGACGAAGGCGGCAGCAATCGCCACCGAATATTTCAACAGCAGCATGTCGACGATCGCGCGCACGATGATCAGCGTCACCAGCGTCGTGAGGAAGGCGCGCAGCCGCATATAGCCGACCAGCAGGCCGTTGATCAGCCCGACGCCCGCGCCGCAGGCGAGTGTCGCCGCGATCACCGCCCAGATCGGCCAGCCAAAGACACTCAGCAGCGTCAGCGCCACGATGTTGCCCAGCGCAAAGGTCGAGCCGACGGAAAGATCGATACCGCCGGCGACCATGACGATCATCAGCGCCAGCACGATCAGGCTGAATTCGCCCCACTGCCGCATCAGGCTGGAAATGCTGCCGGCCGAGAAGAAGTCCGGGATCAGCCAGCCGAAAACCGAGGCGACCAGCAACAGGATCAAGAGCGGGATCGCATTGTCGACCCAGCGCTTGGTCAGGATCTCGCCGAGAAGATGATCGGGCACGTAGCGGTAACGCCAGCGCACGATGCTGTCAGATGCTGCCATGGGTCTCTGCTTGGATCAGGAGAGGTGCGGGCGGCATGTTTTGCCGCCCGCTTTCCGCGTGTTCGAGCTCAGCTCTTGGCCGGCAGATCCCAGCATGACGACGACGTCATATTGTCCTTGGTGAGGAAGTCGAGCTTCGTGAACAGCGTGGTCTTGGTCGCCCCGGCAGGCTGCTTCTGCTGCAGCAGGAACTTGATCATGTTCGCCATGTCGCGCGCCTGGCCGGGCACGAAATAGACCACCGATTCCGAATAGGTACCGTTGGCAAGACCGTCGCAAACCATGCGGTTACCGCCGCCCTGCGTCAGCAGGTAGACGTTCTTGCCCGATTCCTTGATCGCGGCGGCGGTGCCGACATCCATCACGTCCCAGAAACCTGTGATCATGCAGAGATCAGGATGCTGCTGGATCACCGTCGCAGCGATGTTCTTCGCCTTGGTGGCATCCCAGTCCGCCGCCTGGTTCGAGACGAGCTGTATCTCGGGGTGCTTTGACAGCACGTTTGTGATGCCCTGCATCTGATAGATGCTGGCCGCCGCCGTCAGCACGCCTTGCGTAATCGCCACCTTGCCGCTGCCGCCATTGGCCGGCGCACACTGGTCGACCATGCGTTGGCCGATCTGCTCGCCCATGCCGACATAGTCGGCGCCGACGAACACGTCGGTCGAGTAGGCCGAACGCATATTGACCTGCACGACATAGATGCCGGCCTCTTCGGCCTTCTTCAGCAGGCGCGCGTAGGACTGGACGTCGGGATTGTGCACCACGATCACATCCGGCTTTTCGTTGATCAGCGAGGTGATCGCCTGGGCGCCGGCATCGGTGCTCCAGTTCGGATCGCGCACGTCGATCGTCATGCCGAGGGGCTCAAGCGCTTCTCTCAGGCCCATCGCCCAACCTTCGGTCAGGTCGAAGCCCATGGCGACCGGAATGTAGGCGACCTTTTTGCCTGCGAACGATTCGTAGTAGGGCGCGCGCGTCGGATCGTCGATGCCTTCCTGCGCCAGCGCCGCGCCGGCGGAGAAAGCGAGTGTCGTAGCGAGAATGCCTGTAATCAGTTTCATGATTTCTCCTCCCATTGAGAACAAGGCTAGATGTCACCCTGCTGAGCGGTCTGCTCGTCGCGGGGGTTTACGATCGTGTCGATCACGATCGCGGTCAGCAGGATGATGCCCTTGATGACGTTCTGGACGGTGTACTGGATGTCCATGATCGTCATGCCGTTCAGCAGCACGCCGATCAGTAGCGTGCCGACGATCACGTTGCGGATACCACCCTTGCCACCAGAGAGGCCGATGCCGCCCAGAACGACAACGAGAACGACGTCGTAGACGTAGGTGGAGATGGCGAGGCGGGTGTTCATGCTCGCCACCGACGCGGCCGTGATGATGCCGGCCATAAAGCCGATCAGCGACGACAGCACATATTGCATAACGATGATCGGCCGCGCCGGCACGCCGGTGATGCGCGCGGCAAGCACGTTGTCGCCGACGGCGCGCAAATACCGCCCTGCCCGCGCGTAACGCAGGAACAGATAGCCGCCGAAACAGACACCGGCGAACAGGAAGATCGGCACCGGAATGCCGAACAGCGTGCCCTGGCCGAGCCACAGGAGCGCCTTGCCGCTCTCGGGCATGTAAGCAACGTCAAGATCGAAGAGATAATAGCGGCCAAAACCATAGATCAGCGTGCCCATAGCCAGCGTCGCGAAGATCGCCGGAATCTCGACATAGGCGACCAGCCATCCGTTGACCGCGCCAATGAAGAGGCTGAAGGCCAGCCCGATTGCCAGCGCCTGAGCTATGGGCATGCCGGCGGCGATCATGTTCAGCGACCACGCGACGGAAATCGCCATCAGCGCGACCAGTGACAGATCGATGCCGCGGCCGATGATGACCAGACCCATCGCGACGCCGAGGATGCCGAGAATCGACACGCTACGGACGAGGTTCAGCACATTGTTGGCGGTCAGGAATCCAGGCAGCGCCAGCGCAAAGCCGATGCACAGCAGCACGGCTAGGCCGAACACGATCTGCTCCTGGGTGAGCCGCCCGAAGCCCAGCATTATCCCTCCCGCGGCCAAATCCGCCGCCGCGATCCGTCCCTGCGGACTGCTCGCAATGGTTAGCCGGGCAGGCGCAAGAGCTTCTTTTGCCAGCGCGCAGAAGACTTGCCTGAGAGCGCAATCGTCCGCCCGCTGCCTTGCGGCGCGCCGCTTTTCGTGGGTTATTGCGGAAGGGTGCGGTGTCATGCGGGTGGCTTGAGGAGCCGTCCGGCTGGAGGGCCAACGCGCACGGCCAGGGGTGGAGGAGCCCATGGACCTCGTCTTTTCGACGGATAGCCTGCCTGAGAAGAGCCGTTACGCCGCTTGGCGTGACGCGATCTGTGACGTCTATGTCCATGTTGACGTGAAAGCAACCGACCCAGACCGTTATCGCGGATTTATCCGCGAGGCGAAGTTCGGCGAAGTAGTGCTGACAGACATCCTTTTGTCGGAGCAGCGTATCAGGCGAAACGGCCAGCATATCTCGAAGCTGGACAAGGAGTGCTACTACCTCCAGCTCATTCACAAGGGAAACATCAGCGTCGTGCAGCGGGGAGAGACGCACCGCTCCAACGCCGCGCGTGGCGCGATCTTTTCGGCGGCCGAGCCCTATGAGCTCTACGGCCACGGCGAAGTGCGCTCATTCTATCTGGAACTTCCGCGCGACGAGTTCGCCCAGCGTTTTCCGCGCGAGCGCGTTCCCGTCTCCGCATTGATCAATACCACGCAGGGACTTGGGCGCATTGCTACCGAGTTTTGCGCGACGCTTGCCTCTGAGGGCTCGAAGCTGGACGAGGACGTGCGCGCCGGCCTCGGCAACCAGCTGATGGATATGCTGGCGTTCACGATGCTCACCGCCGAAGGCGACATGCCCGCGGCCGAAGGCGCGGTAAAAAAAGCCCGGCTGCGTTCAGTCCAGCAATGGATGGAGGGGCATCTCGGCGATCCTAATCTCTCTCTAGAAAAAGTCGCGACCCGCAACGGGATGTCCCTTCGCTACCTGCATCTGCTGTTCGAGGAGTGCGAAATGTCGGCGTCCGAATGGATATGGAACCGCCGGCTGCAACTCGCTTACGACTGCATTGCCAGGTGCGACGGCCGGTCGATCACAACGATCGCGTTCGATAACGGCTTCAACAGTTCAGCGCACTTCAGCACGATGTTTCGCCGGAAATACGGAATCGCACCTCGGGACATCGTCGGGAGGTAGGACGCTGGATGCTAGTGAACAAACGTCTCTGCTGATCCGGCAAAATAGGCGCCGCAACCGGAATGGGTACGCGGGCCGCTTTCCTCATTTCTGTTCTGAAAGCGCGATGTCGTCGTTGTGTGTAAGTCTGGTCAGAGCAAGGAAATCTGCTTCGCGCCTAGCTCACTCCCTTGAGACGTCGATCCGGACTCGCTCCGGTTCGGCGGAGCTGGCTGCAATCGCGAGCATCGCCCGGGAATCTCGCAAACAGAGACAGAACTTTCCAGGTGTTGCAGACACGGTCCCGCCAAGTCTCGGGAATTGCGGCACTATGCGCGCAATACAGAGGCGATAAAAATAAAGCAAAATCAATGACTTACATGGTGGTGTGAGCAGTCTGAAGCGAACCTGGCTCTGCTCGAAATTCCCTACAGAACAGGCATTTCCGGCAAATTAGCGTTGACTGAATGCGAGGTTCGGCCCTCGTGATCGCACAGTTGCGCGCTTTCGCTCGAAGAACCCCTACAATCGTGATCAGGGATCATAACTCAAAAGAACAGTCAAAAAAATGCGGCGTGCAGCAAACTTTCAGGGGTATCAAATCGAGCGACTCTGGTGCGGCACCCTAGCGCAAAAATCTGCGGTCAAATCGCGTTGTGAGACCGCACAGGACTGAAGCGATGACGCTATTCAACGTTGGCGCTTTTGGTTGGCGGATTGCTGTCGCAATCCGTTGGCGAGTGTTGGAAAGGAGCCGTTGGTCGAAACAACTGGCACTATCGCCCACAAGTATTCTTTGTAAATCTGGAAATACTACGACAAACAGACTTCATTGGCGATATTGATTGGCGGAGTATATTTTTCAATTTTCTTTTCGTTAAGCTCAGATATCTTCAGATTTTTATTTACAGCTCTCTGGATCGGCGCTAGCGGAAAGGGCGAAGGAGCCCTTCCATGCAGTCGCATCAACTCTTTGACCACGTCGAGTATGTCCCGGTCTCGGCGATCAAGCCCTCCGCCAATAATGCACGCTTGCATACCGCCGAGCAGGAGATCCTGGTCGCTCGGTCGATGAAGAGATTTGGGGTGATCGTGCCCCTCGTTGTCGATGAGGGTCTCAACCTCATTTCAGGTCATTGTCGGCTTGGTGCTGCGAAGCGGCTGCGCATGGACAACGTGCCGGTGCTTCGCGTCTCGCACCTTTCGGACGCTGACCGGGAAGCGTTTGCGATTGCCGACAACCGGCTTGCCGAGAAGGCAAGCTGGAGCAACGACAGGCTGGCCTCGACCTTCATAAAACTCGAGAAGCTTGGCTACGACATGGAGGTGATGGGCTTCGAGCTTCCCGAGATCGAAATGATC
>DATJTE010000147.1:0-18773 GCA_035503715.1 Rhizobiaceae bacterium
CGAAAAAGATTGCTGACAGCTCCTGACAGACGCGCCGGGAAACGCAGCCACGAAGAGTTCGCTTGACCTTCCAGCAGGTGGAGGCTCCATCTTTGGACGAATCTGCCGCTTGATCATCGCCTTCGGCAGCACCAACTCAAAATTCCCGAACAGCAGGAGGAGCACCGAGAAGCGAACGACACCGCGACGGCCGACTGGGCTTGGAAGGCCGCTTCAGACCATCCCCAAAAGAAACAGGACCAGCATGTCGCGACAATTTTTCCGCCTGACTGCGGCTATCGCAGTCATGGCACTCTCCTCCGTCGGCTCCGTCGGCGCGGACGAGGTTCAACTCACGCCAGAGCAGATGCGGAAGGATCTCACCTTCCTGAAGACCGAGTGGGCTCCGCTCGACAAAAGTTTTGGCCCCGAGCAGCGTCGCGAATTCGAACGCATCGTCGACGAGACCAGTGCGGCGGCCGATGAATTGGCTCCAGAAGAATTCGCGCTCGAACTGATGAAGGCCGTGGCGGTCGCGCACAACGGGCACACGAACGCCAATGTCGGCGCGTTCCTCGGCGACGATCTTCCCGTGCGAGTCTGGCAGTTCTCCGACGGACTTCACATCGTCAAGGCGCATCCCGATTTCGCGCGGCTGCTCGGCGCGCGCATCGACCGGATCGGCGCGTTGAGCGCCGAGGAAGCGCAGGAGCGGATCAAGGCCTATCTGCCCGGCACGGATCAGCGCATCCGTTTTCTTGCCCCCGGCTATCTGGTCACACCGGCCGTGCTGAAGCACATCGGCGCGACCGACGACACGGCCAAGGTGCCGCTGACCCTACAACTGGCCGACGGAACCACCGAGACGGTCGAGCTTCAGCCAACGAAGGACGCCGATCCCGGCGACGAGCGCCTGGCGAAGCTCAATCGGGGCTATTCCGTGCTCATCCCGGATGATGCCGGCCTGCCGGGACGCTGGCCGCACCTGCTCGATAGCCGGAACGACCTGCCGCCGGTCTACACCAAACGCGGCGACGTGCAGACGCAATATCTCGATGCGGACAAGAGCATTCTCTACATCCGCAACGATACGGCGCGGAGCCTCGACGATATCCCGCTGACGGACAAGTTCGCCGGCGTCGTCGTGCAGCAGATTTTGCCCGAGCGGCCGAAACACATCATCGTCGACCTGCGCTTGAACAATGGTGGCGACTTCTTCAACACGATCCTGTTCTCGCGCGCACTGCCACGGCTTGTGCCGCAGGACGGGCATGTCTTCGTGCTGGTCGGCAGAGCGACCTTCTCGGCCGGCATAACCACGGCGGCCATGCTGAAAGGCGAGGACAAAGACAAAGTTGTCCTGATCGGCGAAACGATGGGCGATGCCGGCCGGTTCTGGTCCGAAGGCAAATATGTCGAGCTGCCGAACTCGAAAATCGCGGTGCGCTACAGTCCCGAGTTTCACGACTACGAGACCGGCTGCTTCGAACTCGCCGAGTGCTACTGGGCGACGGTCGCCTTCGGCCCGCGTGGCATTTCCATCGCGCCGGAAACAACGGTCGAGCTGAGCTTCAAGGATTACGCAACGGGACGCGACCCGGTGCTGGAGACAGCACTGGAGCAAGCCGGGGTTAGCGCCGACTGACGGCGTCGAGCGGTTGAACGCAGCACCGAAATGCCGGTCAAGCGCGGGCCGCACCCCTCGCGCTTGACTTTCCGGCGGCGCGCCACCAAGTTCCATGCATGTTTGCTGAACGCCTCGCTCATCTTCTCAATCGGGTGTGCCCCATCGCGGGCCACTGACCCCCGGCTCGGTCGCGTCGCGCCCCGGCCGCGGGGCATAAGCAAACGTTCCGGTTGACCGGGACATCGAGCATCCAGCGACAAGAAATCCATCCGAAATCTGCCGCTCACGCAGCGCCACTGCGCGCGGGCGGCCGCATGTACAAGGAGGTCAAGATGACCCCTGCAAGGAAATCAACCCGCAAGCCCGCGATCGTCATGACGCGGTCGGATCACGGCAGCCTGACGCGGCTGGCGGAATCCTTCGCCAACCAGAACGCTGACCTCGCCGACGAGCTCTTCGCCGAACTCGACCGGGCGCGCGTGGTGGCCGACGCCGATCTGCGGCCCGACGTGGTCCGTATCGGATCGACGCTGCGCTTCACCAGCGACACCGGCGACGACCGGACCGTCACGCTTGTTTTCCCCGGCGAGGCCGACATCGCCGAAGGCAAGATCTCGATTCTCACGCCCATCGGCATCGCGCTGATCGGCCTCTCGGCCGGTCAAGCGATCGACTGGACGGGGCGGAACGGCCATGTCCACCGCCTCAGCGTCGAAAGCGTGGAGGCGCCAGGCGCCGCCATCGCCGCCGCGCGCGAACACGAGCTGCGGACGGCCTGACCATGCCTTCGCACCGGTTGCCGCTCTTCGGAGGCTGCATCATCGCAGGATCGTAACCCTGCGCTGCGCGTCGCGCAGTGCAGGGATTCTCCACCACTGTCTCAAACAGACCGCTCCCACGGTGGAGCGATGGAGAAGTTACGATGTCGAATGAGAGCTTTGTCCTCACCACGAAGGACTTCACAATCCTGGAAGTCATGTACGACCGGCGGCTGGGACGCGACGATCCACTGCTGCCGCTGTTGAAGCGCAAGCTGGACGCGGCCGTCGTCGTCTTCCGCGAGGACGTACCCGAAAGTGTCGCGACGCTGAACAGCCGGGTCGCCTTCAGCGTCAACGGCAAGGATACCGACACGCGCATCATCTCGCACGACCGCATGACATCGCCGATCGGGCTTTTCCTGCCGATCACCACGGCGCGCGGGCTGGCGCTGCTCGGCCTCGCGGAAGGCCAGGTGTTCTTCCACCCGGACCATGACGGGATGGAGGAACAGATCATGCTGGAAAAGGTGCTCTACCAGCCGGAAACGGCGCGCCGCGAGAAGGATGCGCTTGCCAGGCTCGCGCCGGCGCGCGGCAAGCCCAGCTTGACGCTCGTGCGCGGTTCGCTCGACGATCGGCCGGGACTTGCGCCCGTCGGTCCGGACGGTTTTGACGATCCAGGTCCCTCGGCCGCGTGAGACGCCGGCGGCTTTGCCGCCGGCTGGCGTTTCGGCAGCGGGAGGTCGAGCTTCAGCTCGCCCGCCCAAACAGACCTGCATAGCGCTGCAGGTAGAGCGGCCAGCCCTGATCGGCATCGACACCGTCGCGCACGCTCTCCCAGCCTGCGCCGTGACGTTCGAGCTTGCGGTGCTCGATCTCGACGTGGGTGCGGTTCGTCGTCTCGGCGATGAAGCGCACTTCCCATTCGCTGGTCTTGGTGGTGTCGGTCTCGAGGCGCCATTGCGGCGTTATGTTCCAACTGAGCAGCAGGCGGTTGGGCGGCTCATAGGCCAGCACCTTTGCCCAGCGGCATTCACTGCCGTCGGCGCCGCGGTCGTAAATGTGACCGCCGACGCGTGGCTCGAACACCGTCTCGGCGATCGGCACGGCAAGCAGATTGTGATCCCTGGGTTTGAACTTGCCAAAATCGCCGGTGAAGACCTCGAAGGCGCGCTCGACCGGCGCGTCGACGACGATCGAATGTCTGACGATCGTATCTGCCGCTTGCGTACGCATGGCTACTCCTTTGGCGTTTGCTCGACGACGTCCTTGTAGGCCGCCAGGGTTTTCATCCAGAACCGGTCGAGGTCCGCGCGCAGGGCCGCCAGCCCATCCGGGTCGACCTGGTAGATGCGGTGCTTGCCGGCTCGCATGTCGATGACGAGCCTCGCATCCTTCAGCACCTTGAGGTGCTGCGAGACAGCCGGCCTCGTGACCGGCAAGGCATCTGCCAGCGCAGTGACCGAACTTGGGCGCTCGACCAGCATCTCGAAGATCGTGCGCCTCGTCGGGTCGCCAAGCGCTGTCCAGCCGCTATTCACGTTAGTCTCCACTAACGCGTTACCATAGACTAACGCGTTCTCCTGTCAACCCTGACCTTCCTGGCCCTTGACCCTCCAGCGGCTGGAAGCTCCATCCCGTGTAAGCGGAATCAGTGGAGAAAGAGATGCCCGGCGAATACAGCGTGGTCATCGGAACGCCTGACGTCGAAACCTACCGGCGGCTGCGGCGCGTGTCGGGATTGAGCGAGAAGTCGCAGGAAGCCGCGGCGCGCGGCCTGCCGAACACGATCCATGCCGTCACGGTGCGCTACGGGAACGAAACGGTCGGCATGGGACGCGTCATCGGCGACGGCGGCTGCTTCTACCAGATCACCGACATCGCGGTTGAGCCCGCGCACCAAGGCAAGGGTCTCGGCAAAGCGATCATGCGTGCGTTGATGGACCAATTACGGGCAAGCGCGCCGAAAGGCGCCTATGTCAGCCTGATCGCCGACGGGCCGGCGAAGCACCTCTACGCGCAGTTCGGGTTCGAAGATACGGCGCCTGCTTCGATCGGCATGGCGCTGGTGGTGTAGCTGCCCGACTAACTGGAAATCACCGTGTTCGGTGAAGAACCCCCTCACCGTCTCGCCCTGCGGGCTCGCCACCTCTCCCCCACATTCGTGGGGGCGAGGAGTGCAGCTTCAACGATGGCGCCAACCCCGCGGACGGCACTCCTCTCCCCCGTCGATCGGGGGAGAGGTGGCCCGAAGGGCCGGTGAGGGGTCGACCTGTGCCCCCTACACCCTGACCGGCCGCTTGATCGCGCGGACCTTGGCGGTGTTGCCGCTGCCGGCGAAGAAGCGGTCGCGACCGTCGGATTCCAGACCGGAAATGTTCACGCCATCCGGCATTTCGATCGTATCCAGCACCTCGCCGGTCTCGGGACTGACGTGACGAATCTCGCTCGCCTCGTTTTCCCACGTCGCGTGCCACAGCTCGCCGTCCACCCAGGTGACGCCCGTGACGAAACGGTCGGATGCGATCGTGCTCTGGATCGCGCCGGTGTCCGGATCGATACGGTGGATCTTGCGCTCGCGATGTTGCCCGACCCAGAGCGAGCCTTCCGCCCACGCGAGACCTGAATCGGCACCGCCGCCAGGGGCGGGAATCGTCGCGACGACACTGCCGGTCTTCGGGTCGATCTTCTGGATGACGGCTTCCGCGATCTGGAAGAGATGCGTCCCGTCGAATGCGGTTCCGGCATGCGCTGCGACGTCGATGGAACGCACCGGCTTGCCGCTATCGGGATCGAGCGCATTGAGCTTGTCGCCCGAGGCGAACCAGACGTGGCTGCCATCGAAGGTCAGACCGTCAACGCGATCGATACCCGGAAAGGGTCCATATTCGCGGAGGATTTCGGCTTTGTGTTTCATCTGTCCATCCTTTGCCAATCGGTTGTCGATGAAACCAATCTAGTCGCCCGGCAGCGGACCTGGGAGTAACAAGCTTGTCGGGAAGCCGGGCACCGACGGCGTGACCCAGCGCAGCGCGCGTCCGCGGCCATAGGATTGCACCTTGCTTCGGCCGGACAGTTCTTCCAATGCCCGCTGTACGGTGCGCGCGCTTGTGCCAAGCGCAATCGCCAGCGCCGAGCTGGACCAGGATTCGCCATCAGCGAGCAGCGCCAGCACGTCGGCATGAACCTCCTCTGTCGGTGGCGTGATCACCGCTACATCGCGCGCGTCGTGCGGCTCAAGCAAAAAGCCGTCCTTTGTGGCGTTGATCTCCGCGATGTCCTTCAGTTCTGCACGCAGCCGGCCCATTTCGACACGCAGGCGTGCGCGATGCGACTCGTCCGCTTCCTTGCCACGAAAGGCGCGAGCGATAAGGACCTCGCGCGAAACGTCCCCCGGCCACACTTCGGCAAGCACACGCGCAAGCGCGAAGAGCACCGGCCGCGAGCCGAGCGCGATGATCGCACCGTTCGAGCGCACGACATTGCGGCAGGCGTCGACGACGAGCGCACCGGAAGCAAACAGCGCCGCAACCTGATCGAGAAGAAGCAGGCGCTGGCCGTCTTTCGCGATCAGCCGCGCCGCAGGTGCATCCATGACAAGTGCTGCACTCTTCACTTCCGCCATCAGCGCGGGAATGCGCGCGTGCAACGCGGCCTCACCGGCACGACCAAGCGCAGACCGCGCAGGCTTTGTCTGCAAGCGACGGATCGCGATGCCCGCAACTACAAGCTCATGCGCGGCACGCGCTGGGGGTGGCAGCAGCGCAGGGTCGACGCCGGCGAGTTTTTGTTCCGCCTCATCCAGTTCGCCGATGAGCAGCAGCCGGCGTGCCTCGAGGTTGCGTGCATGCGCGGCGTTGAAATGATCGCCGTGCGCCTCGAGCGCCTTGCGGGCACCATCCAGAGCCTTCACGGGCCACGTCAGATCGCGCGAGACGAGCGCGATCTCGGCCTCGGCAACGATGCAGCGCGCACGCGCCACCGCCTCGCGCCGGGAAAAAGCGCGCGCGGCGCTCTTCAGGAGGGTTTTGGCGCGGTCGAAATCGCCGAGTTGCGCCATGGCGATGCCGCGCAAGGCCAATGCCGGGGCGTCCTCCCGGAGCGCCACGCGCTTCAGCGCGCCGAGCGGATCGCCCGTTGCCAGTGCCCGCGCGGCTGCATTGATCAGCGAGTCCAAGACAATCCCGTCAAACTTGTCACTCCCGCCCCGAGACCATCCGGCACTACCCAGTCAACCACAACCACAACGATCACGTGGTGTCACGAGGAAACCGGAGGACGCCAGAAGGCGGCAAGGATCATGGCGAAAGAGCAAATACGCAGCGAGAGCTCCACGAAAGACGACACGCCCACCGAGATGACGCTTCGGCAACGCATGGTCGCGTTTCTGTTGCTTGGCACAGGCTTCATGCTCTCGGTCGATTTCTCGATCCTGAACGTCGCGCTGCCTCAAGTTGGCGCGGCGGTCGGCCTGGACCTGTCGAACCTACCCTGGGTGGCGACGGCTTACGCGTTGCCCGCGGCGGGTTTCACGCTGCTGTTCGGGCGGATCGCGGACCTTTACGGCCGACGCCGGATGTTCCTTATCGGCATAGGTCTGCTCGCGATCTCATCGCTGATTGGCGGATTCGCTCAAAGCCCCGAACTGCTTTTGATGGCCCGTGCCATGCAAGGCCTTGCCACCGCAATCGCCACTCCCGCCGCGCTGTCGCTGCTGATCACCTCTTTCAGTGACGAGAACCAGCGAGCTCGGGTGCTGGGCTTTAACGGCGCTTTGCTGTCGGGCGGATTCGCGGTCGGCGCACTTATCGGCGGCGCGCTCGTCGGCGTGCTGAGCTGGCGCTGGGCATTCCTGATCAACGTGCCGGTCGCGATGATCATCCTGGCGGTCACGCCGTTTGTGATTCCCGCGAGCAGCGCCCCGACCGGCGTGAAGCTCGACATACCGGGTGCTGTCACGGTGACGCTCGGCCTGCTGTCATTCGTCTTCGGCATCACCAATCAAAACATTTACGCCCTGATCGTCGGCGTGATTCTGCTAACGGCGTTCTGGATGATTGAGCTGCGCGTCAAGGAGCCGCTCGTCGCGTTGAACATTCTGCGGCGGCCCAAGGTGAAATGGGGCAACCTCGCCCTTCTCGTCGTTTTTTCGATGGAGCCAGCCATGATTTACCTGATGACGCTTTACCTGCAGGACGTGTTGCGCTTCGCACCGATGCAAACCGGGCTGATCTTCGGCGTGCCCGGCATGGCTTCGGTTGTCGCGGGCATCGTGGCCGGGCGCTTCATCGCCAGACATGGCGCGCGCAATGTGCTGACAGTTGGGCTGCTGGTGCAAGGCGCTTTCACCGCGCCGCTGATTCTGCTCGGCGCCGGCACGGCGTGGCTTTGGCTGCTGATCCCCGCACTGTTCGTCGGTTTCTTCGGCCATGTCACAGCAATTGTCGCCAGCATGGTAACCGCGACGTCGGATGTGGCTGACTCAGAGCAGGGGCTTGCGACAGGACTTGCAACGATGACGCAGCAGGTCGCCTTGACGGTCGGCATCCCAATCCTTGGGGCGATCATGGTGACGCGGGCAGACCTGCTGAGCGGTATTCATCTCGCCCTTGCCGTGAACGTCGGCCTGACCGCGATTGCAATCGCGCTGATCTGGATCGGGCTTCGGCCAGATTACGATGGAGACCAGCCAAACCAGCTCATTAAAGGGCCGGCGGGAGCGTAGCTCAAGTTTGGCCGTTCGCGGGCGCCCAGCGGCGCTCGCGAACGCACACGACTTTACTCGGCGCGCCAACAAATCCCGCCAGACTTGTAACTCCCACCCTCCGCGCGACCGGCGCTATCGATTGATCACGCTTCAAGCAAGCGGACAACACGAACGAACGTAAAGGAGAACGGACATGGTGGATATTCTGCACAAGGTAGGAATCAAGTCGCCGGCCCCGAGCGAGGTTTACAAGGCGCTGACTTCGATGGACGGCCTGTCGGGCTGGTGGACGACCGACACGACTGGCCAGAGCAAGATCGGCGAGAAGATTCACTTCCAGTTCGGAGAGCGCGGCTTCTTCGACATGAAGGTGCTGGAGCTCGAACCCGGAAAGCGCGTGCTGTGGCAGGTGGTCGATGGACCAGCCGAATGGATCGGAACCAGGATCAGCTTCGATCTGAGGCAAGAGGGCGACTACACGGTCGTGATGTTCAAGCATCAAGGCTGGAAGGAACCGGTGGACTTCATGCACCACTGCAGCACCAAGTGGGCGATATTCCTGATGAGCCTGAAGTCGCTGGTCGAGACGTCCAAGGGTCAGCCGTTCCCGAACGACGTGCTGGTCGAGGACGGGTACTGAGGCGTCCCTCCCCTTGAGGGGGGGGTGGACGGCTCGGCGGCGAAGCCGCCGTAGTCCGGCCGGGTGGGGTAAAAGCGGCAAAGCGCCGACCTCTTCCTGCCACGTGAAAGACGGGCGTGCGTTTCAGAGACGACCCCACCCGGCCAGCCTATGGCTGGCCACCCTCCCCTCAAGGGGGAGGGACCGACAAACTGTTTCGCGTCGTGACGGAATGTGACCGCAGCCTGGTCCTCATCAGGTTAAACACACCTCACAGCAAATCGCGCGGAGAGACCCGACGATGGCGGCGGAACGCCAGTCGACCTTGCGGCAGCGCCTGTTCGCCATCCTCGTCGCCGGCATCGGCGCGACGGCTGCAAGCGCGGCGTCGTTCGCAATGGCGGTATATGACGCGGCCAATCCCGAGCCGATCGCCGCCATCGACGCTGGCGTGCAGATCGATACGGGCAAATGGAATGTCATGCTGCGCGAAGCCTATCTCAGCCCAGCGCCACCCACGGGGATACAGCCGCCCACGCCAACAACATTCCTGACTGTCGAGTTCGATCTGGAGAACCGTTCGGCGGCCAGCGCCTATGCCTCGACAAAACTCTTCACGCTCGATCCGCCGGTCGAAGCCTTGCCGGATTTTTATCTGGAACGCGATTTGTGGGTCGCCGGTCCGCTGAACCCCGGCATGCGCGAACGGATGATCGCGACGTGGGAACTGCCCGCCGGGCAGACGCCACCACATGAGCTCAGCGTGATGGTCGGCAGCCAGATCTATAAACGCCGCGACAATCTCTACGGTGCATCCGGGTGGTTCGACCGCGAGCCGGCCGCGCGTGTAACGCTGCCAGTCGCGGCACGCAACGAGAGCATCGCGCCGTGACGGGTGCGATCAGGACGATCGTCGCCGTGCTGGCAGCCGCAGCCGCGCTCTACGCGATGCAGCGCACCACGCCGGTGTACAGCGAGATCACCTCGCCGGTACGCACCAACGGCCAGCAGGGCAAACGCGTCGAGACGCGCAACTTTGCGATCGGCATCGCCAAGGTGCACCTCGCGCGCAGCATCGACGCACCGAAATCAGGCCGGCCGCACAGCTATACGACATCGGGCGTCTGGGTGATCGTCGAGGCTGCCGTCCAGGCGACCAATGAAAGCCTTTCGCTGACTGCCGCCGAATGGCTCGGACCGGATGGAACACGCTACTCGATGAGCCAGCGGCTTTCGACGCTGCCGGGCACACCCGGTACGGAGCAACTGGAGCCCGGCGTGCCAAGGCCGATGCTCATGATCTTCGAGGTGCCGGAAAGCCAGCTCTCTGGCGCCACGCTGCTTGTCTCGCAATCGGCCTACACGCCACTGTCGGAGGAAGCGGCGGTGGCGATGACGGAGGTCCAGACGGACGACATCCGCCCCGTCATCACGATCAAGCGAGGGGGCGGGACCCTTCCCTGGGTGCTGGAGGCTGAATGACGACGATCGAAGCGTCGCCCCGCGGGCGGCGGGCATATTGGCTGAGCCTTGCAGTGCTTGTCGTTGCGCTGCCGGCGGCAATGTACGTTCATTCAGACGGCGGCGTCGTCGATCTGATCCAGGAAACGCAAGCGCCTCTTGAGGTGCAGCGAGGCGAGGCACAGACCTACTCCGGCGCGGAATGGCGCCTGACGGCGCTGACCCGCCTGCCCGGCGAACTGCCGGAAACCGAATTCGTGCTCGCGGAATTCGAAGCGGCGGTGAGCGATCCGGCGCAGTTTCAGGCGGCCATGCCCTGTCAGGTCAGGCTCACCGACGGCGAAGGCCGCCGCTGGGCGCCGGCATTTCTGGTCGAACGCGTCATTCGCGCCGCACGGCCGGATGTCTCGGAGAAGCCACGCTGCCTGAACTTCGCCGAGGCGCGAACGGGCGACACCATCGCCATGGCCGAGAGTTTCGTCGTGCCCAAGGAGGCGAAGGATTTGACGCTGTCGCTGTCGCTGAAGGGCGAGCAACCGGAGAGCCTGCTGTTTGATTAGGCGGTAGCGGCTGCTGTACGCCGCTGAGTCGAGACGGCGTATTCCAGCACCGCGGCGAGAAGCGCGATGCGCGCCGCATCGAGCAGGATGCCGCCGTCGAGGTCGCTCGGGCTGCCGATGAACAGGCTGATGAGGCTGGACAGCGGCTGCCATGTCTCCAGATCATATGGCCCGAGCGTGCGCGTCGCGCCATACCAGAGCCACGCGCCGAGCCAGTTCAGCGCGCGATAGGCAACGATGAAGGTGAGCAGCGTTCCAAGGCCGGCGCCCAGCGTGAGTCTCAGGCAATTCCAGACCGGGCGATAGCGCGTTCGATAACCGCCAAAGAAATGTGACGCGAAATCACGCAGCCATTTGCGCCATGTCAGCGCACGAGACGGCGGAGGCGCAGCGGGCGCCGGCGCGGCCGCGAAATCGTAACCATTGATGATCGCCGCCATGACCAGCCACACGAGCGGCAGCAGCGCATAGAAGAAGAGGTTTTGAGCCTGCTCGACGAAAGGCGCCGGCTGAAACTCGCGTGGCACGAAGGCCTCTGCCGCGTGCGCCGCCATCGACATCCATGCCGTGCCCGCTGCTTGCGCTTCAAGCACGGCTCCGGCGCCGATCCAGTTGATGAAATCGTCTTTCCACGTGTCGAGCGCGTAGAGGCCGATAAATATCCAGCTCGCATCGGCGGCGACGACGACGAGCCGCCACCAGGGCTGCTGCGAGCGCGCATTCATGCGCTTGGCGAACCAGCGCACGGCGAAGCAGACGAGGATCGCGGCGATGAGAGCGGGCGAGCGCAGGAACTCGAAGATCTGCACCGGCTCGCCAAAGCTGGCGCGATCCAGCGCCAGCCGCGAATATTCGCGCACCGTATCGCCGAGAAAACCCCACGCTGCGTAGTAAGCGAAGAACGGTAGGATGACCGCCGCAGTGATCGCCAGCGTACGATCGGCGCTTTGACGTGGCCGCGTCTCGCTGGTGCTGGCGGCTCCGTCCTCGCGCAATGCGGCCAGCGCGGGCAGGCCTGGCCGTAACGCGGCGAACATCGTGACGACGACCAGAAGCTTGACCAGCACGACCAGCGACAGCACCACCATGCCGCCGAGCGGATAGCGCAGGCCCGCCGTGACGGCCGCTTCGAGCAGCAGATCGCGCGCCACGACGCCGACGGCCGCGATGAGCACAAGCTGCGGCCAGAAGCGGAGGAGGAGTGATGCCGTCAGCGCGAGCGGCCGGACGATATCCTGAACCATCGTCATGCGGGGTGCATAACCGCAGGAGCCGCAAGGCTCAACCTTGCTCTGTGAGGCAATCGGGGAATGACCGGCGCGAACGCCGGTCTTCCCGTTCAATCTGCGTTACGCGCCGTAACGCTCGATCAGCTCCCGCAGCGGAATGTGGCCCTTGAACGCGCCGGTGCCTTTCGGCGTTTCGCCATTCTCCAGCGCGATGGCGAAGATCACGGCCGGATCGGCTTCGAGGCGCTTGCGAATCGCATCGAGTTTTGGCCAGCGGCCGCGCGGCGCGACATCGTGATATTCGAGCCAGCGCGCGATGCTGATGAAGAGCGCGTCGGCGAGCGTCGGTCTGTCGCCGACGAGATAAGGACCGTCGCCGGCCATGCCTCCAGTTTGTCATGCCGCTCGATGACGGCCGCCCTGCCCCATTCATTCAGCGATTGCTGCATCACAGGGTTGGCCGTCTCCATCTCCATCGCCGACCACAGCGGGCTGTAGGCGCCGGTGTAGCCGGTGTTGATGAAGCCCATCAGTTGATGCATGCGGTCGGCTTCCGGTGATTTTGGATCGAAGCTGATACGGCGCTCCGTGTCACGTGCCTCGAGCCAGGCGGCGATCGCCATGGTCTCGCTCACCGCCCGCCCATCATCGGTGACAAAGGCCGGCGTTTCGTGCCGCGCGTTGATGCGCCCGTAAGACGGCTCAAGCATTTCGCTGAGCATGTCGACCTGGGTCAGGCGGTAGGGCTTACCCAGCCATTCGAGCGCGGCGATGAAGGCCATAGAACTGCCGGCCGGGACGCCATAGATAAGGATCGGTTCCATCGTTGTTCTCCGTGATTTCTGATGATCACGCTGCGCAGCGTTGAACCTCTACTTAGTCATTGAAATCGCGAAGTAAATTACGCACCTTTTTGTAACCACGAGGATTGAAGCGCCGATGAAAGAGCTGGTTTCCCGCTGTCCGATCGAAGAGGTGATGCAGGTGCTGTCCGGCCGTTGGCCGGCGCTGCTCGTCTATTATCTGAAGGACGGCACCAAGCGCTTCAGCGATCTGCGCCGCGACAACCCGACCATCTCGCACAAGATGCTGACGCTGGAACTGCGCAAGCTGGAGGAGGCAGGAATCGTCGCGCGCACCGAGTTCGAAGGCTATCCGCTGCGCGTCGAATACGATCTGACGCCGGCCGGCAACAGGCTCGTGCCGCTGATCGACGCGCTGAGCGACTGGTGGGAGGAGACGGCGAGCGGCGACGAACGTCGCGCGCCTGGCCTCGCGACCGTCGGTGCACCGCACGCTACTGTCGCTCGCAGCGGATGAACCTCGTCACCCGCTGCAGGCTTGTCGCGTTGGGAGGACGCGATTATTCCGCCGGCACGACGCCGGGCCGCACGCCGCCGCTGATGCGGCCTGAGTGCTCGCGATCGGCGGCCGCAGCGTTGATCTTGGCGAGTACGCCTGCGCGGTTCACCGATCTGCGCTCCGAGTCGATGCGGTTGACGAGCAGATGCGCGCGCTCGACGCTGCCGAGGATCGCAAGGATCGCGCCACGCTCCAGCGGTGTAATGATTCCGGAGTTCAGCACCTTGGCGCGCATCTCCTCGACCGACAGAATTTGGACGTGACCGGCCGGCATCTTCGGGTGTTCGAGGCCATTGGTCGGCATGATCTGCCGCATCGAGTGTTCGAGGCTGAGCAGCGCCTGGTCGATGACCTCCTGCGCGGCTGAGCCGAACTTTTCACGCTTCACGCGGCGCGCCACCTGGTGCAGCGCCTCGGCGAGGCTGGCGGTGAAGTCCGCCTCCTCGATCAGGCTCGCCACCAGATCCTGCTGATCGTAAGGCATGTCCTGCCGGAACAGCGATGCCGAATAGGTGCGGATGTCGCGGTTGAGGATATCGACCGCCGCGAAATGCTCGCCGGGGTCCTTCGGCGCGTTCTTGTTGCCGCGTGCGATGTCGAGGAACACGGCGCCGGCCTGCAGATCGCGCAGCGTTTCCTGCTGCACGGCCGGCACGGCTTTCAACAGATCGCCGGAGAACGCACGGTCGAGGAATTTCGGCGTGGAATAGTCCTCGATATTGTCTGCTTCGGTATGACCGATCCGCGACAGATAGCGCTCGAACGTGCCTACGAAGGGAAAGAGCAGCAATGTGTTGAAGACGTTGAAGGCGGTGGAGTAGAGGCCGATCGCCACCGGCACTAGAGGATAGGTCTCCTTGCCGTCGATCATCACCGGCGCGCCGGGGTTGCCGCCAAACCATTGCATGGCGAATTCGAGCACCTGCATCGACAGGAAGAAGAGCGGCAGCATCACCGCCACGCCGATGAAGTTAAACGATATGTGAGCGTAGGCCGCTCGCTTGGCGTTCTTCGACAGGCTGAGCGAGGCCATCCACGAGGTGATCGTGGTGCCAAGGTCGGCACCGAGCGAGAAGCCGACCGCCGTCTGCCAGTCGAGAATGCCGGCGGCACCGAGACCCATCACGATGCCGATCGTCGCCGAGGACGAGTGGATGAGCGCGGTGATGATCGCCGCGGTGAACACGCAGGCGAGCAGGCCGAGGAAAGAGTCGGCGCGCAGGCTGGAGATCAGGCCCATGATCTCCGGCATGTTGCGCAGCGGCTTCAAACCGCCGGTCATCAGGTTGAGGCCGTAGAAGATCAGGCCGAAACCCATGCAGGCGAGCGCGATGTTGCGAACACGCTCATTCTTGGAGAACACGTAGAAAAGCGCGGCGATGCCGGCGAAGAACAGGCCGAGCGGCCCAAGCGGCAGCGCGATCAGGCCGTTGCCCAGCGTCGTGCCGATATTGGCACCCATGATGACGCTGATCGCGGGACGAAGCGCGACGACGCCGGCATTGACGAGGCCAACGACCATGACGGTCATCGCGGTCGAGGACTGGAGCACGCCGGTGATGACGGTGCCGGCCAGCACGCCCTTGACCGGTGTGCCGGCGAACTTCGCCAGCATGTCGCGCATGCGGTTGACGGCAAGCGCCTGGATGCCGTTCGCCATGAATTCGAGGCCAAGCAGGAAGATGCCGAGGCCGCCGATGACGGGCACGATGATCTCGCGGAAATAATCGACTTCCATAACTCAGTCCCCTCTTGGAGTGTGCCGGCGGTGGTCTCAGAGCCCGGCGGCGCCGGGCAGAACCTCGTGCCAATAAGTCTTCACCTTCTCGACCAGCGGCGCCGGCAGCGGCACGTAGCCGAGCAGCGCAGCGTCATCGCCGCCGCGCTTCAGTGCGTGCGAGAAGAAGAACAGCGTGCGGCGCGTGCGCGACGACGAGCGCTCGGTCTTGTGCATCAGCGCGAAGGTCGCGGCGGCAAGCGGATAGGCGTTCGGCGCATCGACGTCGGTGAGCTGCAGATAGAAGCCGTTCGCCGGATCCCAGTTGGCGCTGTTCGCCGTCTCGGCGAAGGCTTCCGGGCTCGGCATCACGAACGTGCCGGGCTTATTGCTCACCTGCGCGAAGATCATGTTTTCGCGAACGGCCTGGCCGTATTCGATGTAGCCGATGCTGCCCCTGGTTCCGCGCACGGCCCGCAGGATGCCTGATGTGCCTTCGGCGGCTGTGCCACCAGGCCAGTCGATGATGGTGTCCGCGCCCGGACCGTCTTTCCACTCGGCGTTGGATAGAGAGAGGTAGCGCGTCCACGTCAGCGTCGAGCCGGAGCCGTCGCTGCGGTGCACGACCTTGATCGCCTGATCGGGCAGAGTGAGTGACGGGTTGACCGCGACAATGGCCGGATCGTTCCACTTGGCGATCTGGCCGAGATACATTTTTGCGATGAGGTCGCCGGAAAGCTTCAACTCGCCTGATTTGATGCCTTCCAGATTGACGATCGGCACAAGCCCGCCGATGACGAAGGGAAACTGTGCGAGGCCGCGCTTCTGCAATTCATCCGGCGGGAGCGGGGCGTCGCTGGCGGCAAAATCCATCTCCGGCTGCGCCAGCCGCATGATGCCGCCGATCGAGCCGACGGGCTCATAGTCGACGCCGATGTCGTCAACGACGAAGTCCGAGCCGTCATTGCGGTATTTAAGGAAACTGATCGTCCAGGCGCGGATGATCGGGAAGGCGAAGGTGGATCCGGCACCTTGCACGCGGTCGGCCAAGGCGGGAACGGGTGTGGCGAGAAGCGCGGCCACCGCCAAGGCGGCAACAGCCGGTTGAGCCAGTTTACGCCAGCCTGAAAGCATACCCACGTCCCCTCGGGTTACTTCCAGACGCTAGGACGTGCGTGTGACACTCACGTGAAGGTTGCGTGGCAAAATCGCCGTGCTGAATACGGCGACGCCGTCCGCCAGCAATGGCATTGCCTTTCAACCTCGTCTCGGAGACGCTGTGATAGACAACAGAATGCCAAACAGGCCCGCATGAACGAACCATCGTATTTCGCCTGGGCGCTGTTTGCGCTGAACATCCTGATGCAGGCGATTTTCGTCGTCCGCGCTGTCCTGCGCCCGCATCGCGAACCTGCCTCGCGGCTTGGCTGGGTGGTCGTCATCATCGCCGCGCCAGTGTTTGGCATCATCGCCTACGTGCTGTTCGGCGGCACCAACATCGGCAGCCGCCGTATCGCGCGGGTCCGCGAAGCGCTGCGCCGCCTGCCCTCATTTGAGCAGACAAACGGCATCGAGGAATGCACCGGCATTGCCGAAGCCTATTTGCCGGTGTTCAAGGTCGGCATGTCGATCAGCGGCTACCCGCCTGTCGGCGGCAACCGCGCCCGGCTGCTGGAGAGTTCCGAAGCGACGATCGATGCCATGGTCGCCGACATCGACGCGGCCAGGCAACACGTCCATATCCTCTTCTACATCTGGCTGGCGGACGGCAGCGGCCTCAGAATGGTCGATGCGGTGAAGCGGGCGGCCGCGCGCGGCGTCACCTGCCGCGTCATGGTCGACGATCTGGGATCGCGCTCACTGATCCGCTCGCCGCATTGGGCCGATATGGCTGCCGCCGGCGTCAAGCTCGAGCGGGCATTGCCGATAGGCAATCCGCTGTCGCGGCCGTTCAAGGGGCGCATAGACATGCGCAACCACCGCAAGATCGTCGTCATCGACGGCCGCATCACCTATTGCGGCAGCCAGAACTGCGCCGACGCCGCTTTCGCGGTGAAAGCACTCTATGCGCCCTGGGTCGATGCCATGATGCGCTTCGAAGGTCCGATCGTGCGCCAGAACCAGCATCTATTCGCTTCCGACTGGATGGCGCATGTCAGCGAGGATCTGAGCGCGCTGCTGCGCGAACCCCTGCCCGACTTCAGCCCGAGTTTCGCCGCGCAGGTCATCGGCACCGGCGCCGCGGTGCGCTATTCAGCCATGCCCGAGATGTTCGCCACGCTGATGGGCGCGGCGCGGCGCGAACTGGTGATCACCACGCCTTATTACGTGCCGGATGAAGCGATCCAGGCGGCACTCTGCGCCAGTGCACGCCGCGGCGTGGCGACGACGGTCATCTTCCCGAAGCGGAACGATTCCTGGATCGTCGCGGCGGCCAGCCACAGCTATTACCGCGACATGCTCGACGCCGGCGTGACCATCTACGAATATGTCGGTGGCCTGCTGCACACGAAATCGCTGACCGTCGACGGCGAGCTGACGCTGATCGGCTCCGCCAACATGGACCGCCGCAGCTTCGAGCTGAACTTCGAGAACAACATCCTGCTCAGCGACGAGACGCTGACCGCCGCGATGCGCGCCCGGCAGCAGGTCTATATCGACCGCTCGGAAAAGGTCGACGATGCAGCCGTCACGGCGTGGAGCGGCGGCCGCCAATTCTGGAACAATGCGATCGCGATGCTGGGACCGGTGCTGTGAGACGCGGCAAGCTTAACAAAAAACGCGGCTTAGTGCGATCAACCTGAAAAAAGTGCTAAGATAAATAATGCAGTGCTAGTTGGGAAGGACAGTGTCTGAGAATCCATTCATCAAAGCTTTGACCGACGACTTCGCGCTGTGTCTACCGTTTGCTGGTATCGAACGCATTTCCGAGGCGATTTCTCTGGCGGAAGCAACTCTCGATTTGAAGCCGGACGATATCAAATCGGCGATCTTGCTGCATTTAGAACAGTTACAGGTAGTGGATTATTCGGCATTTCCGGATGTTCCGGCTCATCAACAGGAGTTTATACGGGGCTTACAAAAAATTGAGCCAATTCGGGCTGAAGAGATGGTGTTTCTTGCACTTCGCTCGATGGTTGCGTTCAGTTGGCCGGTACCCTCGTCAAATGCACACATCCTTAAAGCGGTTGAGTTTGAGGATGCTGTCAATCGATATCTAATACAAGCGGCGCTCGACATCGGACCTTCAGTTAAAGAGACAGCCTTTCGACTACCGTATTGGGGGCGACTTACATTTCTCCATGTTTTGTCAGTTTTCCCGGCTGAAAGCGTCGAGAAATTTGGTCTCCAAGACCTGTCCGTCGCACTGCTGAAAGCACCGGCTTTAAACGCTCGAACTTTCGCCTTGGAGAAGGGAGCCGTGCTAGGTTTGAACTATGCGTTGGAGCCAATCCTGACCTGCTTGAATCGCTATATCTATCACTTCATGCATACACAGCATTCAGCGGGCACTGATCGAGTGGCGCGCGCATGGCACGGTTTCCTACCGATCGTACTTCACTTCTGGAGCACCGTTCCGGCATTCGCGCTGAGTAACGCTGGGTGCACGATCTTTTTCGACGACAAGGCGCCGGCAGCAGCAATGACCGAAACGACCTATCAGTTGGAGTTCATACTTCTCCATGAGATCGCTCACTCGCTCCTAAACCACCCAAAAATTACCCTTGAATATACAGAGCCGTCTTCCGCC
>DATJTE010000148.1:0-30060 GCA_035503715.1 Rhizobiaceae bacterium
ACGCGTCTTTTCAAGGAAGGTCGCTCAACCGATCTGACGCTCGCCGAGGCGCGTCCGCTGCAGACCGGCGGTGTGATCCTCAGATACTCCGTGAACAAGTGATCATCGCGATATAGCGGCCGCGCTTCCACCAGGACGCGGCCGCTCGACCGGCTGTCGCCCGAGCGGCGTGTAGTCGATCTCCATGAAGTCGGCGACCTCCGGAACCCAGCGGTCGCGTACAAACGCGACGTGATCGGGATGGATGTTGTAGCCGTCATACGCACGCTGGTCGGCGAACTCCATCGAGAACCCGAACGCGTAGTTGTTCTTCGGACTGACCTGCCGCAGCTTCTCGAAATTCTCGACGCCGGGAATCTTTGCGAGAATATCGGCGGCCTTCAGAAAGGCCGCTTCCTCGGCTGAGCCTTTGGCATGCTTGAGCGTGAAGACGACCGTGTGGCGGATCATGTGCGGGCTTTCGGTGGAGCTGGAATGCGAGGACGGATCGCCTCGGCAGCGCTGCCGCCGGGACGTGGACGGGGCAGGGGATTTCGCCCGAGCGCTTCGTAGTCGAGGATCATGAAGTCGACGACTTCCTTGTCCCACCGCTCGCGCGTGAAGATCACATGGTCCGGATGGTTCATGTAGCCGTCATAGGCGGCCCGGTTCGAAAACTTCATCGTCAGGAGATGCGAGTAGGGCGACTTCGCGAATGTCTGCTTCATCACGCTTAGCTCCTGTACGCCGGCGATCTTCGCCAGCACTTTCGCTGCCTTGATGAATGACGCTTCAGCGTCCGATCCCTTCGCGTGCTTCAGGCGAAACACACATGTGTGCGTGATCATCACGCTCCCCTATTCGCTTTCAGCCCAGGCGCGGATGAGATTGTGGGCAATCGCCTGTTTCGGCGGCGTGCGCAATCCACCGGAATGTGTGCCGTTCAGCATGTCGAGCACCTCGGCGCGCTCGAACCAGCGGCAGTCTTCGAGTTCCTTGTGATCGAAATCGATATCCTCGTTCAGCGCCTCGCCGAAGCAGCCGATCATCAGCGAATAGGGAAACGGCCAGGGTTGGCTCGCATGGTACGACACGCGTCCGAGGCGGATGCCGCTTTCTTCGAGCGTTTCGCGCCGCACTGCTTCCTCGATCGTCTCGCCCGGCTCGATGAAGCCGGCAAGCGCTGAATAACTTCCCGGCGCGAAATGCGCCCCGCGGCCGAGCAGGCACTTGTCCGGCTTCACTGTCAGCATGATCGCCACCGGATCGGTGCGCGGGAAATGTTCGGTGTTGCAGCTCGTGCAGAGTCGTTTGAAGCCGCCGCCACGGATTTCCGTCTTGCCGCCGCACTTGCCGCAGAAGCGATGCGTCGAATGCCAGCCGAGCAGCGCGCCGCCCAGCGCCATCTCCGACGTCGATGCTTGGTCGAGCAGCCCTTGCATCAGGATCGAGCGGTAGTCGATCGCTTTGATCGCCTCGGGCAAGTGCTCCGGATCAAGCCCGCCCGGCACGCCAAGCAATGGTCCATTCGGCGACTGTCCGAGCAGCACGGCATGCTGCAGCTTCGCTGACAGCCCCTCGGCTTCCGCCCTGGAGAAATTCTGGTCGAACGAGCCGTCGCTCTTGAGCTTCATCAGCAGGCGCCCGCCGCGCATGATAAGAACGCGCACGTCAGGAGCCGCCAGCGCCTTTTCGATCGCATCGTCGGCGCGGTTTTCCGACTGCCGTTCCACCTGCCCGCCGGCGAAGCCGACGAACTGGCTCGGCTCGCGGGGCGGCGCGTCGAAGAGCGGCAGTTTCATGCGGACCTCAAGGAGAGCGAAATTTCAGAGGGCGGAACGCACCTTCTCGGCGAACTGGTGCAGGTCCTCGCGACGGTAGGGCTCGCGCATGCCGTGACCCCACACCGGCCCCGGCCAGCCGGGATCGCCTTCGCTGCGCGCCACGACATGCACATGCAGTTGCCGCACGATATTGCCGAGCGCTGCCGTGTTGATCTTGGTGCAGCCGCTTACGCGTTTCAGCGCCTGCGCCACCATGTTGGTCTCGAAGGTGAGCATCGCCTGGTCGAGCGGCGTCAACTCATGGATCTCCTCGATGCCCGGCCGTTGCGGCACCAGGATGAGCCACGGCCAGCGACTGTCGTTCATGGCCCTAAGTTCGCACAGGCCGAGCCACATCACCGGCTCGCTGTCTCCCTCGAGCCGGGCGTCCATTTCGAAACCGGCCTTGGCAACCGGCAGCATGCGCGTTTCCTCACGGTCTTTGCTGAACGCTATTGATACGCGAACGCACCTGCAAGAGCGGTACGCCGCCAACTCGGTTAAAAATCGCAACTGAGAGTTGGGCTTGCATTTCACAGGCGGATTGCCGATATGGAGCGCGGGAGGTTGGTTGGTGGACGAGCCACTCGCCAACCGGGTCAGGTCCGGAAGGAAGCAGCCCTAACGAGCCACGGCGCGGGTCATTGCGCCAGCCTCCCACCTCTCTTTCATCGTCCGCAGGAATGTCAGCATTGACGCGCGGCGTTGGCGCGGGCGACAGTCTTTTCGGGGAGCCGTCCGACTCGGGCGGCCTTAGGTCACGTACGGGAAAGGCGGATGAGCGAAGCCGGCAGCACGCAGAAGGATAGGGCCGCCGTCGGCTATCGCGTGCTGGCGCGCAAATACCGTCCCGCCGACTTCTCACATCTCATCGGCCAGGAGCCGATGGTTCGCACGCTCACCAACGCCTTTGCCTCGGGCCGCATCGCGCAGGCCTGGATGCTGACCGGTGTCCGTGGTGTCGGCAAGACGACCACTGCCCGCATCCTTGCGCGCGCGCTGAACTACAAGACGGCGACGATCGATCAGCCGACCGTCGAGCTCACCGAACTCGGCGAGCACTGCAAGGCGATCATGGAAGGCCGCCATGTCGATGTCATCGAGATGGACGCCGCCTCGCACACCGGCATCGACGACATCCGCGAGATCATCGAGCAGGTTCGCTACGCGCCGGTCTCGGCTCGCTACAAGGTCTACATCATCGACGAAGTGCACATGCTCTCAACGCAGGCCTTCAACGGCCTCTTGAAGACGCTCGAAGAACCGCCGCCGCATGTAAAATTCATCTTTGCGACGACCGAGATCCGCAGGGTGCCGATCACGGTCCTGTCGCGCTGCCAGCGTTTCGATCTGCGCCGAGTTGAAGCGGACGAATTGATCGGCCATCTGTCGAAGATCGCCGGGCTGGAGAGCATCACTGTCGATGATGGCGCGCTGGCGATGATCGCGCGCGCCGCTGAAGGTTCGGTCCGCGACTCGCTTTCCATCTTCGATCAGGCGATCGCGCATGGCTCAGGCACGGTCACCGCCGATGCCGTGCGCCAGATGCTCGGCCTCGGCGATCGCGGTCGCGTCGTCGATCTGTTCGAACACGTCATGAAGGGCGATGCCGCAGCCGCGCTCGCCGAATATCGTGCTCAATACGATGCCGGCGCCGATCCCGCGACCGTTCTGACCGACCTCGCCGAATTCAACCATCTCGTCACCCGGCTGAAGTTTGTGCCGTCCGCGGCGAAGGACGCCTCGCTCTCGGAAGATGAGCGTGAGCGCGGTCTCGCCTTCTCGAAATCGCTTACGGTCCGCGTGCTCTCCCGTGCGTGGCAGATGCTGCTCAAGGGCATTCCGGAGGTGCAGGAATCACACCGCCCGGTCAGCGCCGGCGAGATGGTCCTGATCCGCCTGGCGCACGCCTCGACGTTGCCGACGCTCGACGAAGCGTTGAAGTCGCTGGAGACTGCGCCGTCCGCACCGGTTGGCGGCGACAACGGCGCGCGCCGGGCGCCGGCCACTTCTCCCGGAGGCAACGGCGTCAGCGCGATTGCCTCGACGCGCGTCGCGGCGAGTTCCGGCGGCGGCCAGACCATGCGACTCGTCGAAGCATCGCCCGAACCCCAATTCATCGCGCCGCCCCAGCCCGAACCCGAGCAACCGGCCGTTCCGGTCGCCTCCCTGAACGACATCATCGCGCTCGCCGACCAGCATCGCGACATGCAGTTCAAGGTGCAGGTGAAGCGCTGCGTGCGGCTGGTGCGCATCGAGCCCGGCCGACTGGACGTCAGCCTCACCGACGATGCGCCGAAGACGCTGCTTAACGAACTGACTGTGAAGCTGAAAGCCTGGACCCATCGTCCCTGGCTCGTCTCTTTGTCGCGCGACACGGGCGGCGAAACGCTTTTTGAGGTGGAGAACAACAAGCGCGAGACCCAGTGGACGGACGCCAAGGCCGATCCGACGGTCGCCGCCGTGCTTGCCAAATTCCCCGGTGCACGCATCATCGACGTGCGCATCCCCGACACGCCGGAGACGGCCGCGGCCGAAACAGACATACCGCCCGAGCCGGCGGCCGACGACGACGAACAGATTTAGAGTACGGAGATTGCGATGAAGGACCTTCTCGGCCTGATGGGCAAGGCAAGGGAAATGCAGGCCAAGTTTCAGGCCATGCAGGAAGAGGTTGCCGCGCTCGAAGCCACCGGCCAGTCCGGCGGCGGTCTGGTGGTCGTTACGCTCTCAGGCAAGTTCGAGATGAAATCGCTCAAGATCGATCCGTCGCTGGTGAAGCCGGACGAAGCCGAAATCCTCGAGGATCTGATCCTTGCCGCGCACAATGACGCGAAGGCGAAGATCGAGCAGATCATGCAGGACAAGACCCGCGAAATGACCGCTGGGCTGCCTATACCGCCGGGCATGAAGCTGCCATTCTAACAAGGTTCTGCGTTTCCAGAGCAGCCGGACCGGCCTACCGGTAAGATTTTGCTAACAATTTTGCCATTGTTTCGCCCGAAATTGCCTTAATCTGGCTTGGTCCCGGGGGCGGGGCCTGCAGGATGAGGGGAATTTGGGTTTCGCGAAGCGACTGAAGGCGCCGCTTGTTCTGTGCGTGATCGTCTCGTCTGTTCTCCTGTCCGGATGTAGCAGCACCACGCAAGGTTTTTCCGCCGCCGCGCTGAAAGACGCCGTGACGCCGAATTTTGTGCGCTCCAGCGGCTATTCCGGGCGTGACAAGGAATGCATGGCGCGCGCCATGTTCTTTGAATCCCACCGTTCGAGCCGCGACGGCATGATCGCCGTCGGCACCGTGGTGATGAACCGCAAGCGCTCCGGCAAGCACCCCGACACGGTCTGCGGGGTCGTCGGCGAGAAGGGCCAGTTCGCACCGGGCGTGCTCACCCGCAAAATGAATTCCAAGGCGCTGCCCGACGTGATGGAAGCCGCGGAAGCGGTGCTCAAGGGCGAGCGCAATCCGAAACTCAAGAACGCGATGCATTTCCACACCGCCGGACTGAAGTTCAAATACAAGAACATGCATTATATCACCGTCGCCGGCGGCAATGCCTTCTACGAGAAGCGCAGCCGTGGCTGGACGCCGCTGCCGGCGGAGGACAATGTCAGCGTGATGGTGGCCTCCGCCGAAGAACCGGCCGTGGAGACACCCGTCGCGCCCACCACGGCGCTGGCGCTCGCCGCGCCCGACAAGGACAAGGCGGAAGTCATCACCGCGGCGATCCCGCTTCCCGCGAAGGCGCCTGTCAAAAAGCAGGTCGTGCAGATCGCGGCCGACGCGGCCGAAGCCGCGCCTGTCGAGGCGCCTGTCGCCACCTTCCAGCCGACGGCGAGCAATCCCGCCGACATCAACCCCGCGCGCTTCCAGT
Organism: Rhizobiaceae bacterium; assembly: GCA_035503715.1. Lineage (GTDB taxonomy): Bacteria > Pseudomonadota > Alphaproteobacteria > Rhizobiales > Rhizobiaceae > OAS926. Next base: position 5,675 of record DATJTE010000148.1, read on the forward strand.
AACCGGGGCCTGTCAGCAAGCCGTCCGCGCCCGGCGACATCGGCGCATCACATCTCTATATTTCGCTGATGTCCAAGCGAATCGCCGGCCCCGAGATTGAGCGCCTGATCCAGCTTCTGGCCAAGGTGCCGGGGCTTGGCCCCCGTTCGGCCCGCCGCGCGGCACTTCATCTCATCAAGAAGAAAGAGCAGCTTCTCGCCCCGCTGGCGCTTGCGATGGGGGAGGCGGCGGAGAAGGTCCGCATCTGCTCGACCTGCGGCAATGTCGACACGATCGATCCGTGCGCGGTCTGCACCGACCCACGTCGTGACGGCGGCATCATCATCGTGGTCGAGGATGTCGCCGATCTCTGGGCGCTCGAGCGTGCCGGCACGATGAGCGCACGCTACCACGTGCTTGGCGGAAGCCTTTCGCCTCTCGACGGCATCGGCCCGGACGATCTGAACATCGCCCGCCTGATCGACCGCGTCGCGCAGGGCGGCGTCACCGAGATCATCCTGGCGGTGAACGCCACGGTGGAGGGGCAGACCACCGCGCACTACCTGACCGACCAGCTCTCGGCCTTCGGCGCGAAGGTCACGCGCCTCGCGCATGGCGTGCCGGTCGGCGGCGAACTCGACTACCTCGACGAAGGCACACTCGCTGCGGCGCTGAAATCGCGGACCGCGTTTTGACGCAATTGCCCGGGATGCTCGCGACATGATCCGTATCCCGACCATCCTTGCCTCAGTTCTGCTCGCGCTCATGCCGACGCAATCCCCGGCCGCATCGGTCAACGAACTCTTCCAGTCCTGGCTCGCCAACGACCTTTGGCCGGAAGCCAAATCGAAAGGCATTTCGCGCGAGACCTTCGACGCCGCCTTCGCCGGCGTGAAGCCAAATCTCGAACTGCCGGGCCTCGTCATGCCGGGCGAGAAGGCGAAGACGCCGAAGAAGCAGCATCAGGCCGAGTTCGGTTCGCCGGGCAATTATTTCGCCGAGAAGACGGTCGGCGGCGTTACCGCCGGTGGCCGTTCGCGCGCCGCGAAATATGCCGACACGCTCGCCGCGGTCGAACGAAAATATGGCGTGCCGGGCGAAGTGGTGCTCGCCATCTGGGGCCGCGAGTCCGGTTTCGGTTCGGCGAAGATGCCGCACGACGCCTTTCAGGTGCTGGGCACCAAGGCGTTCATGGCGACGCGCAAGGATATGTTCCGCACCGAGGTGCTCGCGGCACTCGAGATCGTCGACAAGGGCATGGTCGGCCGCAAGGCGATGCGCTCGTCCTGGGCCGGTGCGCTCGGCCAGCCGCAATTCCTGCCGACCTCGTTCCTCAATCACGCCGTCGATTTCGACGGCGACGGCACGCGCGACATCTGGAACTCCGTGCCGGACTCGCTCGCCTCGATCGCCAATTATCTGGCGAATTACGGTTGGATAAAAGGCCGCGACTGGGGCTTTGAAGTCAACGTTCCGGACAGCGTGTCGTGCGCGCTCGAAGGTCCGGACCAGGGCAAAAAGATCTCCGACTGGGCCGCGATGGGTATTGCCCGCATCAACGGAAAACCGTTTCCGGAGCATGAGGCGCGTGCCGAAGGCTTTCTGCTGATGCCGGCCGGCCGCAACGGTCCGGCCTTCATCGTCACGCCGAATTTCTACGTGCTGAAGGAATACAATGAGAGCGATCTCTACGCGCTTTTCATCGGCCATGGCGCCGACCGCATCGCCTATGGCGACAAGACTTTTGCGGGTCGCTGGGGCAAGGTCGGCGGACTCTATCGCTCCGACATCGCCGCCATGCAGCGCGGCCTCGAAAAGCTCGGCTACGACGTCGGTGGAGCCGACGGCCTGCCGGGCTTCAAGACGCGCCGTTCGATCGGCGACTGGCAGGCGAAGAACGGCCGCGCCGCGACGTGCTTCCCGGACAAGGATAGTGTGAGCGCGCTGGGCTAGCCCTTTCACAAGGCAAACGAATACGATCCCGTCGCGGTGCGCGGCGAGGCTGCAAATCGTCGTCCGAGGCAGAGCGGTCATGACGTGTCGGGGCTCTCCAGCACTTCGCGGGCGAAGTAGTGCAGGTCCTTCAGGACCTCGTCGATCTCGTGTTTCGACTTGCGCTGCCCGCCGGGCGGACGGCCGGGACGCAGCGGCCAGACATGGAGCGCGCGCGGCCGGGGATGCGGGGTCGGCGCGCCTGAAGCCTCGCGCTCTCTCTCGCGGGCGCGGGCGGCAAGCCGCAGGGCTCTGAGCCGCGCGAAACGTTTTGCCTGACCCGGCAGATCGTCGAGGGCTGCGGCAAGGATCGCGAGGCGCTGGTGGATGCGCGCCGCACTGACGCGACCGTTGGGCAAGGATGGTTGCCTGACCGGGATGGAGAGGCGTGCGCCAGCGGCGGGGTCGCTGATGCGCGGCACGCCGCGGTTTCGCATCGGGCGGACGTAGAAAAATCGCTTTCGCGGATCGAACAGAGAGAGGGGCGGGATGCGTCGTGCGGGTGCTTCCACGATGCCCCCTACACCACGCTCCGCGTGGTCCCCTTCCCCCGTAAACGGGGGAGATCCGGCGTCGCGGCCGGCCGTGCCCCAAGCTTGGGCATGATGACGCCACGCTTCATGACAAAACCACGCGGCAGGATGATGCCGGTACCGCCTGTGCGGGCCAGCGACGTCTTTGCCGGCGGGCGCGGGCGAAACGGCGGCAGCGTGACGATTATGCCGCGCGCCATGACGACGATCAGCCGCCGCACTGCTGCTTCGGCCGGACGCAGCACTCTGAGGATCGCGGTGTGGAGATGGCGGGGCAGGGTCGGCGCGGGTTCCACCCCCTTGAGAGGAGGTCGGCGGTCGTCAGACCGCCGGGTGGGGATATCTGCCGCGTCGCAACCCCCACCCGACGCTTCGCGTCGACCTCCCCCGGATTTAGACCCTTGGGGGGAGGTGAAGATCGCGGCGTCGGCCATGGCGACGAGCTCGGAAAGCACGCGCTTCAGCACGCCATGATTTCCCTCGATCACCGCATTCCAATCCACAGGCATCGCTGCCTCCTTTCCACGCGAACATTATCGCGCGGGTGCGGAGGGGATGTGGACAGATATAGGAAAGTATTCCTGACATCTCCTGACAGACTCGGTCGTCTCACCCCGACCGGCGACCAGATCAATCCTTCAAACCGGCTCTCCTTTGCCATTCTCTTGTCCAAACCGGCGGTCTATGGTGACATGAACTCCCGCAGCGTCAGCAGGGTTGGGTATTCGCGCGGATCAAGGGCATGCGCCTATTTTGCATCCTTGCCTTCCTTCTTGGCTTGAGCCTTGGGGCTCACGCCGAGGGCCGTCTTGCGTTTGTCACTGGAAATTCAGGCGGTGCCCCCCGGCTGCCGGGCGCGGGCCAAAGCGCGACGCTCGTCGGCAACACGCTGGAAAAGCTCGGCTACGACGTCACCTACGCGATCGACCAGACGCATCGCGAGCTTGAGAACGCGATCAACCGCTTCGCCTACGATGCCGAAGGCGCTTCGGTCGTCGTCTTCTATTATGTCGGCTACGCGGTTCAGCAGGGCGGCAAGAACCATCTGATGCTGTCCGATTCCACGGTGGATGCGAGCGGCGTGAAGAACGCCGTGCGGCTGGAGGAAGTCCTCGAGCTGATGTCGATGAACGCGGCGACACGCCTCGTCCTCCTCGATCCGTTCCAGCCGCCCGCAGTCGACACCGTGCTCAAAGGCCTCGCCTCCTTCGATGCTCCGAACGGCGCGTTCGTCCTGATGTCGACGTTGCCGGGTCTGCCGGCCTTGCCGAATGAGGGGATCACCACGCCATTCGCCGACGCGCTGCTTCGGCGCCTGCCCGAACCCGGCCTGGCGCTCGATGACCTCGGCATGCGCATCCGCAGCGATGTCATGCAGGCGACGATCGGCCAGCAAGTGCCGTGGGCGATCAAAGGCGATGCCGCTTCAGCCGCGTCCGCGAAGCTTGGTTCCTTGACAGAAGGCGAAGCGGCGGCCGCCGCGGAACCCGCGCCGATGGCGTCGGCTCCTCCGGACCCGGCGGATGACGCGATGTGGGAAACGATGAAGGATCAGGGACCGCAGTTCCTGCGTCATTACCTGCATTTCTATCCGAACGGCCGCCATGCCACCGAGGCGCGGCATCTGCTTGGCGAGGGTCCGGCGCCGGACGCCGCCGCGCCGGCGGAAGAGAAAGTCGAACCTGTCGAAGGCGGCGAGCCAGTGAAAGCCGCAGAGGCTCCGAAAGACGCCGCCCCTGCCGACAGTGCCAAGAGCGAGGTCGCGGCGCCTGAAAGCATCGCGCCTGCTCCCGAGGGTGAAATGCTTGCGGCCGCCGGCGACGCGGCTTCTGCCGATCCAGCCAGGAAGCAGGCTGAGGAAGATCACCGCGCCTGGTACTCGGCGAGCTATTACGACAACATCAGCACGTACGGGATCTACCTCGCCTCATATCCGGAGGGCATCTACGTCGAGGTCGCGCGGAACCGGATCGCGGAACTGTGGCTGGAGAAGAACAGCAAGTCCAAGGAAGAGATTTCCGACGGCAAGAGCGAGATCACCCTCGGCGGCGGTATGCTCGTCAGCGCCGAGGGCAACATCGTCGTCCAGCCCGCCTCCAGCCGCGACGATCCTCTGCCGTCGCTGAGCCCGGAACTCGTCGAGCCCGCGACAGATCCCGATTTTCAACTGTGGGAACAGGTCTTCGCGGTCAACGACAAGGCCGCTTATGAAAGCTACCTCGCGACCTATCCACGCGGCAGGTTCGCGCGCTATGCGCATCGTCGCATCGCCGCGCTGAGCGCGCCGATGCAGCCCGGGAAGGAGAGCGTGGAAGGCTCGGTCACCGAGCAGCCCATGACGGCGCCGGGCGTCTCGCCCGAAGCGCCGGCGGTGGAGCCGGCGCCTGTCGGCGAAGCAACCAGCGCACCAGCGCCCACCGCCGGCAGCATGGGCGGCGGTTCAGTGCTTCCGGAAACGACCGTTACGGATGCGCCCGCCGATGGCGCGGCCGAGGAACAGGTCGCGCCGGGGGACGACGTTGTCACACCCCCTCCGCCCGCGGCATTGCCTGCACGCGCCGCGGTCGATCCCGGCGAGACGACGCTTGCGCGCTTCCCGACGGTCGATGCGCCGGAAAAGGTTGTCGCCAAGGAGACGTTCACAGTGATGGTGTCGCTCACCGAGGAGCAGTTGACGCCGGAAGTCACCGTCAAGCCATCGCCGAACAGCACCGTGACCGCCGAGGGTGCGCTCGAATTCTCGCTGCCAGCAGATGCCGACGAGTGGGAGATCGACGTCGAGCTGCTCGCGGTCGGCTTCGACATGGATAATGACGATGACTGGAGCCAGCCGATCACGGTTTCGGCAAGCAGCGACAGCACGGCTGTCCGTTTTGAGCTGACGGCGCGCGACGTTGGCGGCGCACCGAAGGATCGCAAGTTCATCGTCCGGTTCAATCACAAGGGTGAATTCCTCGGCTCGGCGTCGCGGCCGGTGACGGTGTTCCCGAATGAAGAGATGCTCGAGGCGAGCAACGCGGCATCCGGCATGATGCTGCTCGCCGCCGTGCCGAAACAGCTATCCAGCGATATCGTGATTGGCGACGACGTCGAGGTTCCGGATCTGAGCGTCGTTGTCTATTACGACGATCCCGACGAACTTGGCGAAGGCCTGATCACGATCAACTCGCCGCATATCGGCGCGCCGGTCACCGCCAAATTCGAAACGCCGTCAAAGGTCGGGAACTGGCTGAACTCCGAATACAAGCGGCTTGTCGATCTCGGCTTGAGCCTGCGCGGTGCTGCTCCGCTGAAGTCGAGCGCGGCGCCCAAGACGTCGGAATCGCGCAAGCGGTTTGTAATGAAGGCGGCTGAAGGTTTCGGCGCCGACCTCTATCGCGACTACGTTCCCGACGAATTCAAGGACGTTTTCGCTTCGCTCCACGCACAGGGCAAGCTGCACTCGATCCAGTTCACCTCGAACAGTCCGGTCATACCCTGGGAACTGATCCGGCCGGACGATGAGAGTGGCAAGCCGGGCGGCTTCCTTGGCATCGACTTCCGCGTTGCGCGCTGGGCGCCGCGCGAGGAGGGCACGCAACTCGACCGGCCTTTGAACCGCATGGCGTTTTCCGGTGTCGCGACGGTGGCGCCGGCCTATGAAGGCAGTCGCGGCCTGCCGTTCCAGAAGGTCGAACTGGACGCGCTGAGCAAGCTCACCGGCTTCCGCCTCGTCGACGGTGACTTCTCGTCCTTCGAGAAACTCGTCGGTGAAGTCTCGACCGGCTTCATCCATTTCTCCGGTCATGGCGAGGTGAACGACCTTGGCACCGGGTCGCCGGTCTTCGCGATCGAACTGCTCGACGAGAAGCTCGATCCAAACACCTGGCGGGCGCTCTCCTTCGCACCGCACGACAAGGGCAATCCGTTCTACTTCTTCAACGCCTGCGACACCGGTGCGGCCGCCTCGCTCGGCGGCTTCGTCCAGGGCTGGGGGCCGGCGGTGCTCGCCAGCGGCGCGTCCGGTTTCATCGGCGGCATGTGGCCGCTGACGGATCGCACGGCGGCGGAATTCTCGACCGGCTTCTATGGCGGCATATCGCAGCGCTTGACGGCCGGACCCGTTTACATTGCCGAAGTGCTGCAGGACGTGCGCAGGAAATTTTACGAGACGGGCGACCCGACCTATCTCGCCTATACCTTCTACGGCAACGCCAACCTACAGGTCGTACCGCAATAGTCAGGCGGCTGCCGACATCTCCCGATGCACGCCGGCGAGAATCTCGAACGAGCGCTTGCGCTTCTCGTGGTCATGGATCTGCGCCGTGACCATCAATTCATCCGCACCGGTGCGTGCAATGAAGGCGGCGACGCCGCGCTTCACTGTCTCCGCCGAGCCCACCACTGCCTCGCGCAGCGCGTGGTCGAGCATCGCCTTAGCGGTCGGCTCTATGGTGTCGACGTAGTCCACGATGGGCGCCGGCAGTTTCCCGGGGCGTCCCGTACGCAGGTTCACAAAGGCCTGCTGCAGCGATGAGAACAGGTAGCGCGCTTCCTCGTCCGTGTCGGCGGCAATGACGTTCAGCCCGAGCATGACATGCGGTTTTGCCAGCCGCTCCGATGGCTGGAAGCGGGAGCGGTAGATGTCGAGCGCATGGTCGAGCTCGGCCGGCGCGAAATGCGATGCGAAGGCGTAGGGGAGGCCGAGCATGGCCGCGAGCTGCGCGCCATAGGTGCTGGAGCCCAGCATCCACACCTCGACGTCCTGGCCTTCGCCAGGCACCGCGCGAACGCGCTGCGCGGGTTCGGCCGGCGCGAAATAGTCGATCAGCTCGACGACGTCGTTCGGGAAACTGTCGACGCTGGATTCCAGACTGCGCCTCAGCGCCCGCGCGGTCGCCATGTCGGTGCCCGGCGCCCGCCCGAGCCCCAGATCGATGCGGCCGGGATGAAGTGCTGCCAGCGTGCCGAACTGCTCGGCGATCACCAGCGGCGCGTGGTTGGGCAGCATGATCCCGCCCGCGCCGACGCGGATCGTCCGGGTGCCGCCCGCGACATGCGCGATGACGACGGAGGTCGCCGCACTCGCAATGCCAGGCATGTTGTGATGCTCGGCCAGCCAGTAGCGGCGATAGCCGAGCCGCTCGGCGTGCTGGGCGAGGTCGAGCGAATTGGCGAGCGCCTGGCCGACATCGCTGCCTTCGGGCACGGGAGCGAGGTCGAGAACGGAAAGCGTGGTCATGGGATCATCCGGAAGGTTTCGCCGGATATAGGTCGCGTTCCCGTATGCCGCAAACGGTGACGCCGGCACGGCACCGGCCCGGAACCGCGCAATCAAGCATGCTGCGTCCCTGGGTCACACGATTTTCATGTCTGCAATGCATCGGAGACGCTTGAACTCTTCGCCTCCGTAAGTATGTAAGCGGCGCGGAATGACTTCAGGGAATGACATTGGCTATCTACAGGGAAAAAGACTTTAGCGAGCGCCGCAATGCGGCGAACGACGCTAAGAAGGCACTTCTGGAAAAGTTCAAGGCAAAGCCGGCGGCGGACGATCCGCGCATGCGCGCCCTCCAGGAAGAGCGGCAGGCCATCCTCAAGGCGCGCGCCGAGCGTGAAGCGGAGCGTGAGAAGCTGAAGCAGGAGCGGCTGGCCCGCGAGGCCAAGGAGCGCGCCGAGCGTGAAGCCGCCGAGGCCTTGGCCCGCAAGGCGGCCGAAGAGGCTGCCGCGATCGAGGCAAAGCAGCGCGAGCAGGAAGAAAACGAGCGGATTGCTCGCCAGCTCGCGGAAGATGCCGAGAAAAAGGCCAAGCGGGACGCCCGTTACGCCGCCCGCAAGGCGCGCACCGGCCGGCTGCCGCCCACTATGTCCAAGGCCTAAACCCGGCTAAACGCCTTAGCCTGTTAAAAAGAGCGCGGCCCGCCGCGCTCTTTGCCGTGCGCGTATCCAGGCCTTTTGGGCCGTCAGGCCGCGAATTTCAGCCCGAGAATGCCCACCACGATCAGCGCGATGCAGGCAAGCCTGAGCGCCGTGGCCGGATCGCCGAACAGATAGATACCGAGGATCGCCGTTCCGACCGAACCGATCCCGGTCCAGACGGCGTAGCCGGTTCCGACCGGCAAGGTGCGCAGCGCGATACCGAGCAACCAGAGGCTGACGATCATCGACAGCACGGTGAACACGGTCGGCCAGAGCTTGGTGAAACCCTGCGTGTATTTGAGACCGATCGCCCAGCCGATCTCGAACAGGCCTGCGAAGAAAAGATAGACCCACGCCATCCTGGTTCTCCGTTTTTCGACGGACCGTCCCGCGACGATTTGGAAAGTGCGAGACCGTCCTCGCATCATCGATCCAACGCGGCCTCACTTCAAATGAAAAGACCGACAGTGGTTTCCCACTGTCGGTCATTGAAACGCAGAACCTGAGATTTCTGCGAAGAGAAGAATTACTTCTTCTTGGCAGCCTTCTTAGCAGCCGGCTTTTTCGCTGCTGCCTTCTTGGCAGGAGCCTTAGCCTTCGCAGTTGCAGCCTTCGCCTTGGCCGGAGCGGCCTTCTTCGGTGCTGCTTTCTTCGTGCTCTTTGCGGGAGCTTTCGCCATTGGTTCGTCCTCCGATTGATGGCAGCCAGAGTCAAACTCCAGAATTCGCAACCTTGCAAGAGTCTACGCCGGCTATAGACGCATTCTCACACCAACTTCGTGTCGAAAACGTTATTTTTTTTTGGTTGAGAGACTCAAAACGCGTTTTCGCGACTCTCTATCGACGATTTTTGCCGGCGATTTCGAATCACGCGTCGAGGTGATTCGCAGAGAAAAAATCGCAACGACGAGTCATCGCGCGATGCGTTGACGACTCTCACGCGCCGTCTTCGACGACTCGCAATCTGAGTTTTCCGGAGCGAGCATCGGAAGAATTTTCGATCGCACTCGTCGTCGTCCGCTCGTCGCTCGCGACTCCGAATTCGAGCGCTTCGATCTTCTGTCCGCGCTTCGTCACCTTCGTCGTCGAGACGAGAATGTCGTCGATGTCGCGCGCGGTCATTGCGAAGTGCGACTGCATTTTTCGCACCCGCTCGTCGAGACGGCCGACGTCTTCCATCAGCCGCACGACCTCGCCCTGGATCAGATGCGCCTGCTCGCGCATGCGCGCATCCTTCAGGATCGCCTGGATCACCTGAATGGAGAGCATGAGCAGCGACGGCGACACGATGACGATCCGCGAGCGGTGCGCGCGCTGCACCAGCGCTTCGAAATTCTCGTGGATCTCGGCGAAGATCGATTCCGAGGGCACGAACATGAACGCGGTGTCCTGCGTCTCGCCGTTGATCAGGTATTTTTGCGAGATGTCGCGAATGTGGACCTCGATATCGCGGCGAAAAGAGCTGGCGGCGACACGTTGAGCGTCCGCTCCGTCGGCCGCCCGGATCGCATTCCACGCCTCGAGGGGAAATTTGGCGTCGATGGCGAGCTTCGGCGTATCGTTCGGCATCTTGATCAGACAATCCGGCCGGCTGCCGTTCGAAAGCGTCGCCTGGAACTCATAGGCGCCCATCGGCAGGCCGTCGGCGACGATCGCTTCCATGCGCGACTGGCCGAAGGCGCCACGCGTCTGTTTGTTGGAAAGGATGGCCTGAAGCTGCACCACCTGTCCGGCGAGCGACTGGATATTGCCCTGCGCGGTGTCGATGACGGCCAGCCGCTCCTGCAACTTGGCGAGGCTCTCATGCGTGGAGCGCGCCTGCTCGGTCATCGACTGGCCGATGCGGCCCGTCATGGCATCGAGGCGCTGGCCGAGCGACTGCGTGAGCTCTGCCTGTCGCGCGCCGAACACGTCCGCCACCGTTCCGAGCCTGCCTTGCATCTCCGCCTGCGACTGGAGGATGCCAGCCATCACGCTCTCCATATCGCGCGTGCGGTCGGCCGCTTCCGTCGCCGCAACCATGCGTGCTCGCGCCGAGCGCCAGAGCGCGATGACCAGAGTGACGAGCAAGACGGCGAAGAGCACGCCGCCGAAAGCCAGCGCTTGACCGAGCGTGATCACCGTAGCGCCGAGCTGCGCCATCGGCTCCGACAGAATCGCGAGAAGTTCGTCCATCACACCAGCATAGACGATTCGTCGGAACACGATAGATCAAAACGAGAACAAAGTTTCGGCTCGGTTGACGGGAAAGAAGTGACCGACTACCTCAGCGCCATGTCGCTCAAGCCTCTGATCATCCTTCCCGATCCCGTTCTCCGCCTCGTCTCCAAGCCGGTCGAGCGCGTCGATGCTCCATTGCTGAAACTCGCCGACGATATGCTGGAGACGATGTACGACGCGCCGGGCATCGGCCTTGCCGCGATTCAGGTCGGCGAGCCGCTGCGCATGCTGGTGATCGATCTGCATAAGGAAGGCGAGCCGAAGGCGCCGCAGCTCTTCATCAATCCCGAAATCGTCGAAAGCGCCGACGAACGCTCGGTCTATGAGGAAGGTTGCCTCTCGATCCCGGATTATTATGCCGAGGTCGAGCGCCCCACGTCCGTCCGCGTGAAATATCTGGATCGCGACGGGAAGGAACAGGAGGTTGCGGCCGAGGGTCTGCTCGCGACCTGTCTGCAGCACGAGATCGATCACCTGAACGGCGTGCTCTTCATCGACCACATCTCCAAGCTCAAGCGCGATATGGTGGTCAAGAAGTTCAAGAAGCTCGCCAAGGATCGTCCGCCGAGCCGCATGGTCGGCTGAACGAGCGGCGCGGGCATCACGATAAGGGTTGGGTAAGACGCATGCCGCTTCGCGTTGTCTTCATGGGCACGCCGGATTTTGCCGTACCGACGCTTCGCGCGGTCGCCGCTGCGGGTCACGATGTCGTGGCAGCCTACACGCAACCGCCGCGCCCTGCCGGTCGCCGCGGTCTCGACCTGACGCCATCGCCGGTGCAGCGGGAGGCGGAACGTCTCGGCATCGAGGTCCGCGTTCCGGTGTCGCTGAAGAGTGAGGATGAGCAGGCAAGGTTCCGCTCCCTCGACGCCGACGTCGCCGTCGTCGTCGCTTATGGCCTGCTTCTGCCACAGCCAATTCTCGATGCGCCGCGTCACGGATGCTTCAACGGTCATGCGTCGCTGTTGCCGCGCTGGCGTGGCGCCGCGCCGATCCAGCGCGCCGTCATGGCGGGCGATGCCGAAACCGGCATGGCGATCATGAAGATGGAAGCCGGTCTCGACACCGGGCCGGTCGCGCTGGAGCAGCGCGTCACGATCGGGCGCGACATGACTGCGGGTGAACTGCATGACACGCTGATGGAGATCGGCGCCCGGCTCATGGTGGACGCGTTGGCGAAGCTCGAAGCCGGCTCGCTCGCATTGACGCCGCAAAACGATGCCGGCGTCGTTTATGCGCGGAAGATCGACAAGAGCGAAACGCGCATCGATTGGAACCAGCCCGCGGCTGATGTTCACAATATGATAAGGGGGCTTTCCCCTATGCCCGGCGCGTGGTGTGAAGCGGTGCTCGGCGGCAAGGCCGAGCGGCTGAAAATTCTGCGGACCTCGGTCGAACAGAAAAGCGGTCGGGCCGGTGAGGTTCTCGACGACGACCTGACGATCGCCTGTGCTGAAGGCGCGGTACGTTTCGTCGAGCTGCAGAGGGCGGGTGGCAAACCAATGTCCGCGCGGGACTTCCTGCGCGGTGCGAGACTGGAAAAAGGAACAGTGTTGAAATGAGTATGTTTTCGATCAGGACATCCACGCCGCGCGACCGCGAAGCGATCCGCTCCGTCGAGGAGCACGCGTTCGGGCAGCCGGCCGAAGCCGGCCTGGTGGATGCGCTGGTGAACCAGGGCGACGCGGTCGTCGAACTCGTCGCGGAAGAGGAGGGGTCGGTTGTCGGCCATATCCTGTTCTCGCGCCTCTATGTCGACAGCAGCGAGGGCAAGTTTCCCGCCGTGGCGCTGGCGCCGCTCGCGGTCGAGCCTGACTTTCATGGCACGGGCATTGGCGGCGCGCTGATCCGCGAGGCGCATATCCGGCTGAAGGATGCCGGCGAGAAGCTCTCCGTCGTGGTCGGGGATCCGTCCTACTATGGACGCTTCGGCTACCAGCGGGCACGTGCCGAGAAATTCGGCAGCGCCTACCAGGGCCACGCGATGCAGGCGCTGGCCTGGGATGATGAAGCGCCGTCTTCGGGCACGCTGGTTTACGCGCCGGCATTCGGTTCGCTCTGAACGTGCCGCGCTACCGCCTCGACATCGAATATGACGGCGGACCTTATGCCGGATGGCAGAGGCAAGCCGGCCAGCATTCGGTGCAGGCGGCGATCGAACAGGCGATCCTCGGTTTTTGCGGGGAAGAGGTGACGATCCGCGGCGCCGGCCGCACTGACGCCGGCGTCCATGCCTCAGGCCAGGTCGCGCATGTCGACCTGGCGAAGGACTGGCCGGCCGACACCGTGCGCGATGCGGTCAACGCGCATTTGCGGCAGGCGAAAGAGTCGGTTTCGGTGACGGACGCGTCCCTCGTCGCCGACGATTTCGATGCGCGGTTCTCGGCGGCCGGTCGACACTATATATATAGGGTGCTCAACCGGCGCTCCCCGCCAGCCCTGGAGCGAGGCCGCGCCTGGCATGTGGTTCAGCCCCTCGATGCGGCGGCAATGCACGAGGCTGGCCAGGTTCTGGTCGGTAAGCACGACTTCACGACCTTCCGCTCGATCCAGTGCCAGGCGAAAAGCCCGGTGAAGACGCTCGACCGCCTCGATGTCGAGCGTAATGGCGACCTGATCGAAATCCGCGCCTCGGCGCGGTCATTTCTTCACAATCAGGTCCGTTCCATGGTGGGCACGCTGAAGCGTGTCGGCGAGGGCGCCTGGACGGCCAGCGACGTGAAAGCCGCGTTGGAGGCGATGGATCGTGCGGCCTGCGGTCCCGTCGCGCCGCCCGAAGGGCTCTATCTGGTCAAGGTCGACTACTGATTGCCTCAAGATCTTCCTGGCGCGCCATGTAGTGCGGCCATTCCCGCGTCGCAGCCGGCTGCACGGGGCGCTCCAGATAGGTCGAGAGCACGACATAGCTGCGGGTCGTGATGACCCCCGGCGTCTCGTAGATGCGTGCGAGCAGTCCTTCGAGCGCCCGCGTGTCCTCCGTGCGCACCTTGAGCAGCATGCAGGTGTCGCCGGCCACCGAATGAATCTCCTCGACTTCCGGATATTGCGCGATCGCCAGCAGCTCCGGCGTCTTGCCCCAGCCCTTGGTGTCGACATGCACGAAAGCGAGCAGCGGCTTGCCGGCGGCCTTGGGGTCGATGAGGGCGCTGGTCCGGCGGATCGCGCCGGATTTCCGCAGCCGCTTTACCCGCTCATGCGCGGCCGGGGCGGAAAGGCCCGCCCGCTCGCCAAGCTCGGCGTAGCTCACGGTCGCGTCCTCGACCAGAACGCCTAACAGCCTTCGGTCGGCGGCGTCGAGACTGCGGCTCGGAAGGCTGTCCTTCCGAATGCCATCTGTTTCTACGTCCATATCGAAATTTCCCATTGTTGCCGAATGTCATTCTGACATTATGCTGATATGTCGAACTCAGATCAAGTATTCGGGGATGCCGCCAGCGACCGGTTGCCGATGGCGGCCTATATCCTGACCGTCTGCGTCGGGGTGATCGGATCGAATTCGCTTGTGCTTGGGCCGATCGCACCGGCGGTCGCGGGATCGTTCGGCACAAGCGTGCCCACGGTGATGATGGCGTCGTCGGCATTTGGTCTCGGAACGGCGGCCAGCGCGCTCTTCCTGGCGCGGCACATCGACCGGCTCGGCGCGCGCAGGATGCTGCGGCTTGCGATGGTGTTCCTGGCAGCCGCCCTCCTGCTCAGTGCGATGTCGCCGTTTATCTCGGCATTGATTGTTGCCCAGCTTGTTGCCGGGCTGGCCTCTGGCGTCGCGCTGCCGGCGATCTATGCGAGCGCGGCAGCCGTCGCGCCGCCTGGCCGCGAGGCGCGTACGATCGGCGTGGTGTTGACCGGATGGACCCTCAGCATGGTTGCGGGCGTCGCGCTCTCCGCGGTGCTGGCGGACATCGTGCACTGGCGTGCCGTCTTTCTCGCCGTCGCTTTGCTGGCCATGCTTGCGGCGCTGGCGATCTCGTTCATGCCTTATCGCGAGACGCTGGCGTCCGGACCGGCGCCCTTGCCGTTCGCAGCTTTGCGTCTTTCCGGCGTCAAGCCGCTGCTCGTCGCAGCGGGTACTTTCATGGCGGCCTTCTACGGTGTCTACGGCTATCTCGGCGACCACCTGCATCGCGCACTCGGCGAGCCGGTGAGCATGAACGGTCTCGCCGCGCTGGTGTACGGCATCGGCTTTGGCGGATCGATGCTGCTCGACGGGTTTGCCGATCGCATTGGCCCGCGGCGGTTGATGCCCTTCGCCTTTCTGGCGGTCGCTGTCGTGTACCTGGCCATCGCGCTCGTTGCCGGAAATGTCGTCGCGATCCTGGCCGCGATCTTCCTCTGGGGATTGGCGAACCATTTCGCGCTCAACATTCTCGTGATGCGCCTGGCGGCGATCGATCCTGCGCAGCGCGGCACGATCATGGGCTTGAACAGCGCGGTGACGTATCTCGCGGTCTTCGCCGGCACGAGCGGCTTTGGCCCGATCTACACGGCCTACGGTTTCGCCGTCTGCGCGTTCGCGGCCATGGCGCTCACGCTCCTGGCCGCAGTCGCGGGATCAAGCGCGGGGCAATCCCGCTAACCCATTGCAGGCTGTTCGCTGGGTCCAAGCCCAAACAGCGCCTGCAGCACAAACAGCACGATCAGCGACGCGACGAACATGCCGGCGAACACACCGGTGGCAACGCCAGGCCCGCGGCCGATCGCGGCGTTGGTTAGCCGCCAGCCGAGCACCAGCGTGACACCGAACAGGCCGAGCGAGACGATCGTTGCGAGTTCCGCAGCATCTGGAACGACGAGCCTCAGCAGCGCCGGCGGCAGCATGATCCAGACGATCAGCGCCGAGCCCCAATTGCTGGACACGACATAATGGACGAAACGGTCGGCGATTCCGGCCGGCCGCGCCGCGAGCGCAAGAGCCGCGAGCGGCAGCACCCAAGTGCCGAGATCGACGAAGGCCAGCCGCAGCAGCAGCGAAAACCGGCTGGCGGTCACGGCGGGCTCGGCGGCGATCTCATTGGCGACGGACGCCCAGCCGACGATCAGCGCCGGCAGCGCCACCACGATCGCGAAGAACGAGTTCCAGAAGCCATCGGCGGAAATGTCGAGCAGCTTCAGCCCGTCCGGCTTGCCTGTCATCATCCGCCAGGCGCCGGTCAGATATTGCTGGATCTCTTCGATCGACGGCATCAGCCGAACCAATCGTCCAGAAAGCGCTCGTAGATCTGCGTCAGCCTTTCCAACTCCTCGACAGGAACGCGCTCGTCCACCATGTGCATCGTCGTGCCGACGAGGCCGAAGTCGACGACGGGACAATAGTCCTTGATGAAGCGGGCGTCCGACGTGCCGCCATTGGTTGAGAGCTTAGCCTTCTCGCCGGTGACGGCCTTGATCGAGGCGGACAGCACCGAGACGAGTTTTTTGTCCTTGGTCAGGAAGACGTGGCTCGCCCTGCCGCGCCAGGTCAGGTCGTAGTCGATCGCCGTGTCGCGGCCCTTGCGGTACTTCGTCTTGCGCGACGCGCGGTCGAGCCGGTTGTGGATCTCGGCCTGCAGCGTCTCGGCCGTCCACGCATCGCCGAAGCGGATGTTGAAGGCGAGGGTGGCCTTGGCGGGGATCACGTTGGCGGCGGCGTTGCCGACATCGATGGAGGTGATCTCCAGCGTCGACGGCTCGAAGTTTTTCGTGCCCTCGTCGAGCGGCTTGCCGAGCAGCGCGTCGGCGAGCTGCATCAGGCCGCGCACCGGATTGTCGGCGAGATGCGGATAGGCGGAGTGTCCCTGCCTGCCATTGACGGTGACGAGGCCCGAGATCGAACCGCGCCGGCCGTTCTTGATCGTGTCGCCCAGCGCCTGCCGGCTCGTCGGCTCGCCGACGATGGCGGCGTCCCACGTCTCGCCCTTGCCGGCGGCCCATTGCAGCAGCTTGTCGGTGCCGTTGATCGACGGACCTTCTTCATCGCCGGTGATCAGGAAAGAAACGGAACCGGCGATCTTGCCGCGCTTCAGCCGCCGCGCGACGGCCGCGACGAAGCAGGCGATGCCGCCTTTCATGTCCACCGCGCCGCGGCCGTACATCACGCCCTTGTCGATCGTCGCGGAAAAGGGTGGATGCTTCCAGGCCGTTTCGTCGCCGGGCGGGACGACGTCGGTGTGGCCGGCAAACATCAGATGCGGCCCGTTGCCGGAACGCCGCGCATACAGATTCTCGACGTCCGGCGTGTCGCGGTCGGAGAACAGCGGCCGCTCGATCGAGAAGCCCAGCGGCTTCAGCATATCCTCCAGCACCGTCAGCGCGCCGCCTTCGACCGGCGTGACGGACCGGCAGCGGATGAGGGCAGCAAGATTTTCGGCGGGATCGACGGGCAGCTTTTTCATGGCCGGCAGGGAATAGTCGAAAGCATGTAAACTGTCACGTTGAACTCGTCATTGGCATTGCCAGTCGATTAAGTCTGTTGGTTCAGCACTGGCGGGCGCAGCCCGCGATTGACGCAAATTCGCTATTGTGCGGTCATGGCCGCCTCTCCAAGGCGGGCGAGCATGCTCGATCCGAAAACACCGATCACCATTGCCGGCGCGGGCAGCATAGGCTGCCATGCGGGCGGATGTCTTGCCCTTGCTGGTCGCAAGGTCACGCTGCTGACACGGCAGCACCCCGCCGAAAAGATCACCACGCATGGCCTGAAGATCATCGATCTCGACGGCAGCCAGCGCAGCCTGCCGCCGGGCGCGATCGAAGCGACGAGCGACCCGGCGCGCGCGCTGGCACGGGCAGGCATCGTGATCGTCACCGTGAAGTGCAACCAGACCTCCGAGATGGCCGACATCGTGGCGGCATGCGCACCGAGCGATGCGATCGTTGTCAGCCTTCAGAATGGCGTCGACAATCCGGCGATCATCCGCTCCCGGCTGCGGTCGCGTCAGTCCGTTGTTCCGGGAATGGTGCCGTTCAATGTCGTCCAGGCGGCGCCCGATGACGGCCAGCCGTCGTTTCACCGGACGACCGGTGGCGACATCCAGATCGAGGCAGGCGATCTCGGTCTCGCCGACCTGCTCGACGTGCCGGGTCTGCCAGTCCAGCCGGCAACGGACATGCCCGCCGTCCTCTGGGGCAAACTGATCCTCAACCTGAACAATGCGCTGAATGCGCTCTCGGGCCTGCCGCTGGTGGAGCAGCTCGCCGATCGCCGCTGGCGCCTTCTGCTCGCGGCGCAAATGTCGGAGGCGCTCGCGGCGATGAAGGCGGCGGGCATCGCGCCGGCGCGTATCGGACGGCTGAGACCGTCGCTGCTGCCGTTCGTCCTGCGTCTGCCCGACGGTCTCTTTCGCCTGTTGGCGCGGCAGATGCTGGCCGTCGATCCAGCCGCGCGATCATCGATGTGGGAAGATCTGCAAAAGCATCGCCGCACCGAGATCGGTCAGTTCCAGGGCGCGGTGGTGAGGCTCGCGGCAGCGAAGGGCAAGCAGGCGCCGGTGTCGCAAGCGATCATGGAGCTTGTGCTGGAAGCGGAGGAGCGCGGCAAAGGCTCGCCGCGACTCTCGCCGAACGCCATCAAGCTCTAGGCGGTGCGCTTCGAGCGTCTGGTGATCAGCGATGGGCAACAGGTGCACTGCGGCGGCGGTGTGCAATCGCAACCGATATGAAGCAAAGAACCGCCGCACCGGAGTGCGACGGCCTTGTCTCGATCGTACGCGTGACGAACAGTTAAAGTCCGGTCCGGCTTAGAACGAGATAGATGACAAAAAGCGCGGCAACAAACACAGCCGCGATGACCACGAATGGCCACCAGTCCATAGGAGGTCCTAACTTCCCTTCCTGCCGCGACGTGTAATCGCTCCTCGCGCAATATCAATTGGGTACTAAGTCTGGCGACCAGCGCCAAAAGCCCTATCGGGGTTACCTCATCAGAGGAGGAGCGTGCACGGACCGAGGCGGATGACGCCTTATCGCTTCACCCGTGCATCGATCATGGTGATCTTTTGCCAGACCTTGCGCGACAGGTTCGAGCCGAGTTCCTCGATGTCGTTGACGGCGTCGACCACGACCGCGTCGTTGACGGATTGCGCAAAGAGCGCCGCGAGCTTGCCCGAGATCGACAACATCTCCGAACAGTAGTCGAGATAACGCTCGAGGTCGGCAGCGTTCGTCATGCGCTGCGGCGAGTGGGCGGTCGGCGTGAAGTCGAGACTGAGCACCGACGGATCCTTGGTGAGCTGATGCATGTCGATGACATGGATCAGCGACCTGAGGCTGTGCAGCTGGCGAAAGACGCGCCGCTGCTTGATGCGCTCCTCGGCGCGCGCCAGCGTGAGGAAACCAAGCCCGGCGAGCAGGATCATGTTGATGGACGCTTCGATGCCTTCGACGGATTCGAAGGTGCCGACATCGCCGGACAGTCTTTCGAGCGGCAGGATCGTGCCGACGAACAGGAACACGGCCGCGCCGAGCAGGAAGACCAGAGCGACGAGAATGCGCACCCACCAGATCGGCGCCTCGAGCGCCTTAGCGGCGCGTGCAAGATCGTATGACAGAACGACGAGTTCGCCGGCCACGCCGCGCAGCCCCGCATCTGGAAACCGTTCGGCGATACGGCGTTCCAGCATTTCGGCGGTGTCGATGATCAGGTCCGGATCGAGCGACCTGTAGCGCGTCGTGTTGACCGGGCGGGGTGAGGCTTCCATGGCGTCGTCACGCCGGCGCGTTGGTCTGCTTCCCGTACTGGTTCGGGCCTGGGTTGCCCGGCGCGAAGCACAGGAACAGAAACAGGAAGAAATCCGCGACGATAAAAAATGCCGCAAAAGCACCGGGCCGATTGAAATCGTGAAACCGTTTCGCGGCCAGGGCCAGGTGAGGATAGATGCTTGCCAGAGTCACAAGAATGAGAACGCCTGCCCACGATGTGGCGGTTGCCTGGTCAGGAGCACCAATCACTCGATAAACGGGATAAAAGCGCGCCATATACAGAAGCACGCCCGCAAGAAAATAGGCCGCGCGGTCGACGCGGCCTGAGAAGTGGAAAAACAGCCAGATGAGCTGTGATCGATCAGGCAAGTGGATCCGGTCCGTATTGGTTGGCGCCTCGTGTGCCCTCAAGAATACCGAGTTCTACCAAGAGCCAAATTGCGCCGATGATGGGCACGAGCGCAATGAGCGTCCACCAGCCCGATTTGTCGCGGTCATGCCAGCGCTTCGCGTAAAGCGCAATGGCGCAGTAAAGCGAAATCAGACCGACGATCGCGTAAACCGGACCGATTCCGCTTTCGCCGAAGGTCATGCCTAGAACATTATCAATGATCTGCGCGACGATGGCGACGGCAATCAGTACACCCACGCCAGCCCAGAACTTGCCGCGGTTAATGCGGCCATCGAAGCTCGTAAACAGATATTTCCAATCCATGTCACCCCTCCAAGGTAAGCCGGGTTGGGACGCCCGGCGAGACGTGGCGGAAGGTGCGTCCGTTTTGGCGAAAGATCAATCTCTGAGAAGCTCGTTGATCGAGGTTTTAGACCGGGTTTTTTCATCCACGCGCTTGACGATGACCGCGCAATAGAGGCTGGGACCCGGCTCGTTGTTTGGAAATGGCTTGCCAGCCAGCGAGCCCGCGACCACGACGGAATGTGGCGGCACCTCGCCGTAAAACACCTCGCCGGTGGCGCGGTCGACGATCTTGGTCGACTTGCCGATGAAGACGCCCATGCCAAGCACGGAGCCTTCACGCACGATGCAGCCCTCGACCACCTCGGAACGAGCGCCGATGAAACAATTGTCCTCGATGATCGTCGGACCCGCCTGCATCGGCTCCAGTACGCCGCCGATGCCCACGCCGCCGGAAAGATGCACATTCTTGCCGATCTGCGCGCAGGAACCGACGGTCGCCCAGGTGTCCACCATCGTGCCGGAATCGACATAGGCGCCGATATTGACGAAGGACGGCATCAGGACGACGTTCGGCGCGATATAGGCGGAGCGCCTGACGACCGCGTGCGGCACGGCGCGGAAACCGGCCTTCTCGAAATCCACCGCGCTCCAGCCGTCGAATTTGGATGGCACCTTGTCCCACCAGGTCGAACCGCCGGGACCACCTGCGATGGTTCCCATCGGATTCAGGCGGAAGGAGAGAAGAACGGCTTTCTTCAGCCACTGATTGACGGTCCAGTTGCCGTCCGACTGGCGCTCGGCCGCACGCACCTCGCCGCGGTCGAGCAGCGTCAGCGCCGTTTCGACCGCGTCTTTCACCTCGCCGCGGGTCGCCGTCGAAATGCCGTCGCGCTCCTCGAAAGCCTTGTCGATCGTCTTTTCGAGGCTCGAGAGGTCGGGCTTCGCCATAAAAGTCTCCGTTACGCGGTGTTAAGGGGCTGCGGCTTAGGCTGAAAACGCCAGATTGGCCGAAAACGGCGCGGACCCTATGTCAATGGTCGGAGGGGGTCAATCGCGGCTGCGCCATGGGACGGCGCGTAATGGACGGATGTGGGGAAACTCCTCGAATGAACCCAATGGAAAAGGCGGGCTGGGCGCCGCTGCCGCATTCCGACGAGGATCTGGAGCGCGCCAAGAACGCGCCGGATACGCCGCAGACTCGCGCGGCAAGCTATCGGCTTGCCTGGAACGACGAAGATTTCATGACGCGGCGCGAATTGCGGCCGGTGCGCCTGCAACTCGAACTGCTGAAACCCGAGATGATCCTGGCGGAGCGCGGCATCCGCTCGACGGTCGTCATGTTCGGCGGTGCGCGCATCCCCGAGCCCGGCGGCGAAGCCTGGGCCGCCAAGGACGAGACGCAGAAGAAGAATCTCGAGAAGAACAGCCGCTATTACGAGGAGGCGCGCAAATTCGCGCGGCTCTGCTCGCAGCAGTCGGCTGCGTCATACTATCGCGAATATGTCGTGGTGACGGGCGGAGGGCCGGGCGTCATGGAAGCCGGCAATCGTGGCGCGGACGATGTCGGCGCGCCGTCAATCGGGCTGAACATCGTGCTGCCGCACGAGCAGGCGCCAAACCTCTATGTCTCGCCCGAGCTCTGCTTCAATTTCCACTATTTCGCGATCCGCAAGATGCACTTCATCATGCGGGCGAAAGCCGTCGCGGTGTTCCCCGGCGGGTTTGGCACGCTCGACGAGTTCTTCGAGACGCTGACGCTGATCCAGACCGGCCGCATGGAGCGCATTCCCGTGATCCTGTTCGGCAAGGAATTCTGGGACCGCGCTTTCGACCTCGACTACCTCGCGGAGCAGGGCACGATCACGCCCGGCGACCAGGATATCATCGACTATGTCGATACGGCCGAAGAGGCCTGGGGCATCGTCAAGCGCTTCTATAATTTGTAGGCGCTCCAAGCTCTACCGCACCCCCAGACATTCCGACACATGGCGCGAGCGCTCTGGCTTCGCTAGAAGCGGGCTGCATGAACGTTGGAGCAGGACCATGCGTAAATCGCTCGCCGCCATCACTGCCTTTCTCGCCCTGGCGCTGTCTGTCGGCTCGATGACAATCGCGACCCTGTCGCAGGCCGCCGAGCAGACCACCCCTGTCGTGGCAGGCGATCTTGAGATCAGCGCGGCCTGGGCGCGCGCCATGCTGCCGGGTCAGCCGGCCGGCGGCGGTTATCTGACCGTAACGAACAAGGGTGCGGCTGCCGACCGGCTCACCGGCGCGTCGTCGCCGACCGCCGGCAAGGTCGAAATCCACGAGATGAAGATCGAGAACGACGTGATGGTCATGCGGCCGGTCGACAGCGGGCTGGAGATCGCGCCGGGCGCGACAGTGGAACTGAAGCCCGGCGGCTTCCATCTGATGTTCCTGAAAGTGACCGAGCCGTTCGCCGAAGGCGGCACGGTGCCGGTGACGCTTGAGTTCGAGAAGGCGGGCAAGGTTGAGGTCGCGCTGCCGGTGAAGACGAAAGGCGGCGCCGACCACGCCGGGCATGGGGGATAAAGGCGACTGCGCAGCAGCGCCCTACCTCACCGTAAACTCCTGCTTCACGATCTCGAGCTTGACGATCCAGCCGGCGCCGTCGGCGGTCTTCTCCATCGAGAACACCTTGAGGTCGGCGCCGTAGCTCGTCATCAGCATGCCGTCCGGCTTGTCCGGAAAGCTCCAGGCGTGCTGATCGGCATGGAAGGTGAGCATGTCGTCGAGCACGCCGTCGGGGCCGGCGACATAAGCGACCATCTGGCCGAGCACGCCATCCTTGAGATAGTCGAGGTCGGTCCAGTAGAGCGCGCGGCGATCGACCAGTTCCAGCTCGACCGCTACGGCGACATATTTCGAGCTACGTTTGACGAACGGGTTGCCGAGCGAGACTTTTCGATCGACGACCGGCGCGTCGACTTTGCGACGTATCTTGCCATCGGCGTCGGTCGTCAGCACCTCGCCCGCGTTTGGCGCGCGTGAATCGGGCTCGCTGCCGACGACGAGCCGCACGGGCAGGCCGGCATAGGGCGAACCATCCTGCTTGAGGATGCGAACCTCGATGTCGATGGGATCGGCGAAGGCGATTTGTAGTGCGCCCAAGAGGCAGACGAGCGCGAACAGAAGCCTAAGCATCATAGCCCTCGAAATGCTCTATCGTGACGCCTGGAATCGCGGCGATCTTTCCGGCGAGATCAGCGATCGTTCGCGATGGATAGCACGCATGCGCGCGCCAGTGTTCGGTGCTGACTTCACAATAGCCGCCGCCCTTGGCGGGTTTGATCTCGGCGTGCGAGACCTTGACCTGTGCGCCGATGTCGAAGGCCTTGCTGTCCCAGCGGTTGGACAGGCACCAGATCGAATCCACGGCGCTTGTCCAGAGCGCGCAGCCGTTTGTCGGGATCATCGCCGCGATCTCGGGCGGCGTGGCGAGCATGTCGCGATCGTGCAGCGAAAAATGCACGGCACGGCGTTGATGGGCGTCAGCGATCTGCCGCACAGTCGGTTTCTTGCTGTCCGGCGCGAAAAGGCTCGACTGCGGGAGGTCAAGCGTGAACGCTTCAAAAGTGCTTCGCCGCGCCGCGTAGCGAGCAAGCACCTCGCACTGGCTCTGCCACTGTGCGATGAAAGGCTTGGCCGCAATCGTTTCGTCCCATGCGTGCCAGAGCATCGCGATGGAGCGTCCGCCGACCTCGTCGCGCTCACCGCCATAGACCGACAGCCCGATCGACACGTCGCCGAAATTCCATCCTGCGGTCTCGACGACTGTAGACCACGCATGGCCGCTGTCCGACCATTCATGGGCTTCGTGTTTCTTCGGAAGGCCGAGCTGCATCGCCAGCACGTCGACGATCTGCGCGCCATCGATATCGGCAGCATCCACCTCATAGACGGTGCTGAGCACCGGCCGGTCGTCGGCGGGTCCGCGCAGGAAGGCGGACAATGTCCTGATGCCGAACACTTCACCGGACCGGAAGGCGATGCCGTCATGCCAGCCCGCGCTGATTGTTGTCGGCATCAGGCCGGGCAGGGCGCGCGCGACACCGCGCAGCGTGCCCCAATCGACAATCCGGCCGTCGAGGTGGAAGCCGCGTTGAAGAACTTTGACGAGCGTTGGGTCGGGCTGGAGAGACATTCGGCGCCGAGAGCTAGAGGAATCCGATGTTTCCGTCGAGGGCCGGAACGTGACGGCCATCCGGTGCGTTTTGATGGCGAAGGAGTCCGCCATGAACGACAATCACCGCAACAATGCCGATTTCCACGTGCCGGAAAAGCCGAAGGACAAAGCGAAAGACGCCGGCAAGGACGATGTCCGGAACGAGGACCATGCCGACGACACGGTCGAGCAGGAAACCGAGGACATGT
>DATJTE010000149.1:0-16288 GCA_035503715.1 Rhizobiaceae bacterium
GAGCAGGTGGAATTCCTGCGCGACATCGCCTGCAGCGACCTGCAGGGCTTCTACTTCGCCAAGCCACTGAACGAACCGGACCTGGCCGCCTATTTCCTCACGCAGTTCGAGCGTAGCATCGAAGCCTTCGTCCACCGCGAAAGCGTTCCGCGCCTGGCAAGCTGAATCCCCGTTTCGGCCGTCCCTCAGCCATTCGGTGGCCATGAAGCCGCCATCGGAGGTAGTATGATCCGCACTTTCGGGTTTCGTGGGTTGAACGATGCGGTTCGGGCTGATCGCACTGGGGTTTGGCTGGCGGCGCACGGGCGCCGCGCTTGCGTTTCTCGCCGTCTTCATGGTTGCCGAAAGCGCCTGGGCTGAGGACTCGAAGGAGCTGCGCGGCATTGCGCTGGTCATCGGCCAGTCGGAATACGAGCACATCTCCGTACTGCCCAATCCGGAAAACGACGCGCGGGTCATCGAGGAACTGCTCGACGAACTGGGCTTCGAGACCGATATGGCGGACAATCGCGACGCCAAGCGGCTGGGGCGCGACCTCGAAGGTTTTGTCGAGGACGCCGAGGGCGCCGACGTCGCCATCATCTATTATTCAGGCCACGGCATCGAGGCTGGTGGCGAGAATTTTCTGGTGCCGGTCGATGCCGATCTATCTTCGCTCGAAAATGCGAGCGAAAGCCTTATGTCGCTGACCAGGGTTCTCGACGAGTTGAAGAAGACGGTGCCGGTGACGATCGTGCTGCTCGACGCGTGCCGCAGCAATCCGTTTCCGGCCGGCACGACGCTGACGCTCGAAGAGGGCGGCGCGGCGCTGCCGATCGCCGCTGGCGGTCTCGGCGAGACGCGCGGCGTCGTCGCGCTGAAGGGCAACGAACCTTCGTCCGACATCGAGACGTTCGGCCAGGTGATCGGCTTTGCGGCGGAGCCGGGCAAGGTGGCGCTCGACGGCGAACCGGGTGGCAACAGCCCGTACGCGGCGGCGATCCTGCGCCATCTCGGCGCGATGAACGGCGACGAGTTCGGCCTTGTGCTCCGGATGATTGGCGAGGAGGTTTATTTGAAGACCGGCGGTGCGCAGCGGCCGTGGGTCAATGAAAGCTTGCGCAAGCTGATCTATTTCGGCGGCGACGCGCAGGCGGTCGGGGGCGCCGAGGGCGAGATTCTCGGCGAACGCCGGCAGCTTCTGGTGACGATCGCCGCACTTCCCGATCCGGAGCGCCGGCAGATCGAGACGATCGCGCGCGACGGCGGCGTGCCGATGGACGCGCTCTACGCGATGCTGAAGACGCTCGGCGCGGAGAAGCCGGCCGATGCGGCGGAACTTGACCGGCTGCTGCGCAGCCAGACGGAGAAGCTCAAGGAAATCCTGGCCGAGCAGGCAGCGCTGAAAAGCACCGACGAAGAGATCGTACGCCTCTCCAAACTCGCCGCCGACGCGCTGAACGACGGCGCTCTGGAAGCGGCGAAGAAGTTCCACGAACAGGCGAAAGCGCGCGTCGGCGAGCTGTCGAAGACGGTCGACCAGGCGGAGGCCGACATCAAGGCGCGGCGGCTGGAGTTCGCCGAAGTGTTTGCCGACAGCGCCAAGACCTATGCGCTGGCCTTCGATTTCCTGAAGGCCGCGGAGGATTACGGCAAGGCGTTCGAGCAGGTCGAGAAGTGGGACGACAGCGAGGCGCTCTATTACAAGAGCCGGCAGGCGGCCGCGCTTGGCGACCATGGCAGCTATTCCGGCGACAACAAATTCCTACTTCAGGCCATCGCGGCGTATGACGAGAGCCTGCGGCTCGTCTCGAAAGAAAGCGATCCGGAGCGCTGGGCGGTTGTCCAGAACAATCTCGCCGCGACACTCTCGACTCTCGGCGAGCGCGAGGCCGGCCGCGAGAATCTTGACAAGGCCGTGGCTGCATATGAAGCGGCGCTGACGGTCTATACGCGCGAAGCGCGGCCTGACGACTGGGCCTCGACCACCAGCAATCTCGGTACGGTCTACTGGCGGCTCGGCCAGCGCGAGAACGGCACGGCGCTGCTGGAGAAAGCGGTGGGCATGTTCCGCGCCGCGCTCGACGTACAGGCATCGAAGAAGAACCCGCTCGAATGGGCGGCGACGCAGAACAATCTGGGCGTGCTGCTGTCTGAACTCGGCGAGCGTGAGGCTGGCACCGGGAGCTTTCTTGCCTCGATCGAGGCGCAGAAGCAGGCGTTGACGGAATACCGCCGCGAGGTCGCGCCGCTCGACTGGGCGCAGAGCCACGTCAATCTCGGCGCGGTCTACTCACGACTTGGTGCGCGCCAGCGCGACGAAGCGGTCATGAAGGACTCCATCGAGGCATACGAACAGGCGCTGCTGGAACTGACCAAGGAGCGCGTGCCGGCGCAGTGGGCGACGATCCGCAACAATATGAGCTCGGCCTGGCTCTCGATCGGCGAGGTGAGCAAGGACACAGAGGCTTATCAGAGCGCCAGGGTCGCGGCTGAGGATGCGCTGACCGTGTGGACGCGCGACCGCGCGCCGGTGAACTGGGCCAACGGCCAGATGACGCTCGGCAACGCGCTGCACCGCATCGGCGAGACCGATCCGACGGGCGAGGCGCTGCGGTTGTCGATCGCTGCCTATGAGGCTGCACTGACCGAATACAGACGCGAGCAGGTGCCGCTCGACTGGGCCTCGATCCAGATGAATCTCGGCTCGGTCTACGCGACCATGGGCGACAAGGAGAGCGGCACGGAGGCGCTGGCCAAGGCCGTCGAACACTATCGCAAGGCGCTGGAGGTCTACACGGCCGACGGCGCGCCGCTCGACCACGCGACGCTTGCCTTCAACCTCGGTAACACGCTGTCGACCTGGGGCGATCGCACGAGCGACAGCGCGATCCTCACGCAGGCAATCGCGGCCTATGATGCGGCGCTGGCGGTGAGAAGCCGCGACACATCGCCGGTCGAATGGGGTCGGACGATGTACCGGCTGGGCTACGCGCTGATGATGCACGGCAAGCTCGACGGTGGCGTCGAAGCGCTGCAGCGCTCGGTGACGAGCTACAAGGCCGCGCTTGAGGTGCAGGCGGCGTTCGATGAGCCCGACCGGGTCGCCTCGACCAACTGGGGTCTCGGGCACGTGCTTGTCGTGCTCGGCGACAAATCGGGCGAAGGCGCACTCTTCCCCGAAGCGATCGCGCCGCTCGAAGCTGCATTGCCTTTCTACGCGAAGGACAGCGATCCGCAGTCCTGGGCGCAGCTCCAGGGCGACCTCGCCAATGCATATTACTATTCGGCCGGTGTGACGGGCGATGCGGCGCTCTATTTGAAAGCGGCCGAAGCGCAGGAGAAGGCGATCGGCGTTTATGCGGACACCGACCGCGAGCGCTGGGCACAGTTTCAGGGCGAACTCGGCAATTCGTACTTCATGTCGGGCACGGCGAGCGGCGACGTGCCGCTGCTCACCAAAGCGGCGGCGGCCTATGAAGCGGCGCTGACAGTGGTGACGCGCGAGAGCGAAGACGAATGGGCGCGCAACCAGAACAACCTGGCGAACACGCTTTCCAACCTCGGCTATTACCAGAACGACGTCGTGGTGTTGAAGCGTTCGGCGGATACCTTCCGTTCGCTGAAATCAGTGCGCACGCGCGAGAAGAACGCCGCGCTTTGGGAGCGGCTGCAGGGCGACCTCGCGCGCGTGCTGTCGCTGATCGGCGAGCGCGCGCCGGATATCGCGGTGTATGCGGAGGCCGTCGAGATCAACCGCGAACTCGCCGCGAACGTCGACAAGAATGCGGACCCGAAACGCTGGGCAAGCCTGAAGAACGAGATCGGCTACAATCTGACGCTGCTCGGCCGGGTCGAAAAGAATCCGGCACGCTTCGAGGAAGCGGTGCCTGTGCTGCGCGAGGCCGTCGCGATACAGAAGCAGATCGCGGCGGTGCCGGATGTCGCCTTCACCGAAGACAGCCTCTGCGACGTGTTGACCGACCTCGGCGCGGCCAAGTCCGACAAGGCGATGGCCGAGGAAGCGGTCGGCGTCTGCACCAGCGCCCTGGCGATATTCAAGGAACACAAGCTCGATCAGCTCGTCGAGCTTTCGACCGCCAATCTGGCCGAGGCGCAAACGCTGCTGGCGCAGCTAAGATAGCCTGAAACCTTGCGCTCAGCGCCCAAATGATATACATTGCTGAGATGTATATCATCGAGGTTTTGCCATGAAAGTCGCCAAATGGGGAAACAGCCTCGCCGTGAGGCTGCCCAGCGCGGTCGTCGAAGCCCTTCAGTTGAAGGAAGGCGACGAGATTCAAATTCACGCTGTCGATTCCACGCGACTCGGCATGGAGCGCAAGCCGACCGCAGATGATGTGATACGGCGGTTGAGGAAGTTCCAAGGAATGCTCCCGGCGGACTTCAAGTTCGATCGCGAGGAAGCGAACGCCCGGTAATGCCAAGCGTCTTCTTCGATTCCAATGTTCTTCTCTACGCAGCAGCAGACGAGGGGAAAAAGCGGGCGCGCGTCGAAGCGCTGATCCGAGCGAACGGTACGATCAGCGTTCAGGTTTTGAGCGAGATTGCCAGCGTGGCTCGACGGAAGATGCGGATGGACTGGGACGAGACGGTCGAGTTCGTCGCTGCGTTCCGGAACTGGCTGCACGTGATTCCGCTGACCGAGCAGATTCACGACGACGGTATTCGTCTGGCGCGGCGATATCAGTTATCAGTTTACGATGGGATGATCGTTGCGGCTGCCATCGACGCCGACTGCACCGTTCTCTATTCGGAGGACATGCAGAACGGCATGATTGTGGATAGCAAACTTCGCATCCAAAATCCTTTCTTAAGCTGAACCTACTTCCCCAACTCAACCGACCTCAGCCGCGCGGCTTCCACCGCATCGGTGACGAGGTTCTTCAACCGGTCCTCGCCCATCAGTACGGCAAGCGCAGCGGCCGTCGTCCCGTTGGGGCTGGTCACCTGCTCGCGAAGTTTGCCGGGTTCTTCGCCGCTCTCCGCGGCAAGCGCGCCGGCGCCTGAGACAGTCTGCATGGCGAGCAGTCTGGCGGTCGAAGCGGGCAGGCCGGCTTTCTCGCCGGCCGCGGTCAGCGCCTCGATGAAGTGGAACACGTAAGCCGGACCGGAGCCGGACACCGCCGTCACCGCGTCCATCAGGTCTTCGGTCGGAATGGCGGCGACCGCGCCGCTGGCGGCGAGCAGCCTGTTGATGAAATCCATCGCGGCGGCGCGCACATGCCCGTTGGCGAACGTCACCATCATACCTTTGCCGATGGACGCCGGCGTGTTCGGCATGCAGCGCACGATCGGCGCCTGAGCGCCGAGCAGGTCTTCGAACGTCGCGATTTTGGTGCCAGCCGCGATGGACAGGAACGTTGCACCCGTCGCGACGAAGCGCTTGTAGTGCGGCACGACCTCGCGGATCACCTGCGGTTTGACGGCAACGATGACGAGTTCGGGCTTGAGCGACGCGGGCAGATCGCGGGCGTCGGCGGCGACATCGCTGCCGAGATCGGCGGCGCGCTGGCGAAGCTCGGCGACGGGTTCGACGATGAAGGTTTTAGGCCCTTTCACCAAGCCCGACTTCAGCCAGCCCTGAAGCATGGCGAAACCCATATTGCCGCAACCGGCGAGCAGTACTTTTGTCGTCATCGGAACCTCGCCGAGAGCGCCGCGCGTCCTATTGGACGCGCAAGGACGCTCTACACTGGATATGCAGTAGCGATCCCAATAGACGGAGGTGGCGGGTGATGAAAGGCGTCAATTCGCGGAAGAACTTCGGACCGGAAGTCGCGCGACCAGCCGCAGCCCGAAGATGGCGAAGACGAAAAACATCCAGACAGGATCGGCGCGGCGGAAGAAGAAGCTTTCGAGGAAGGCGTTGAGCGCGGTGAAGAGCGCGATCATCATGAAGAAATCGCCCAGCCAGACATTCTCCTTGCGCAGCGGGATCTTCATATAGTCGCGCACCGGCTCGATCAGGAAGGTCCAGCAGGCGACCACCAGCGCCGGCAGCCCCATGATGACCGCGATGTCGAGATAGCCATTGTGGCCGTGCACGATGCCGCGAATATCCCAGTCGCGGTCGAAGGGCTGCTCGGAATCGGTGAGCAGCGGCGTGCTCCAGAAGCTCTCGTAACCGTAGCCAGTCCAAGGCTGCTTTGCGAGCATCTCGCCGGCGAATTCCCAGAGGGCAGTGCGGCCGGTGTAGTCGAGGCCGGGCACGAACTCGTTGGCGAGGTGCTTGATCGGCTCGATGAAAACGATGCCGAGCGTACCCAGCCCAGTGCCGATCACCGCGAGCAGGAACAGCAGCGGCGTGGCAAGCCGCATACCGATCAGCCCTGGCAGGACCACCACCAGGATCGACGCGGGCACGAGGCCGGCAGTGGTTTTCGATCCGGTGTTCGCCATGAAAATCATGGCTAGGGTGAAGAGGAGGATGCCGGAAGTGCGCCAGCCGCGGCGAAAGAGATAGATGCCGGCGAAGGAGAAGCAGGCCATGACTGGGCCGGCGATGTTCTTGTGCGTGAACACACCGCGCCAGAACCCGGCGTGCTCGGGCTCGAGCGAATCCGCAGTGTGGATCGCTTCATTCGGGAACACAAAAAGGCCGATCATCGAGAGGCCGACCACGATGAAACCCGAGACGGCGATGACTTTGGAAAAGGAGTCCGCATCGCGTGGCAAAACAAGGACCGTGGCCATCGTCATGATGCCGATCAGCGTGAAGGAGGCGGTGCGCAGGGCCGATGAGGGATCGGTTGCGTGCAGAATCGATAGGCCGAAAAAGGCGAGCAACAGGAGCCACCAGGGGCTGAGAAGTGCGGTCAGTACACGCCGGTCGACCAGTGTGAAAAGCGCAAAGATCGCTGCCGCGCCGAGCGAGCCGAAGCCGAGCTGATTGACGATGTCGCCGCCCTCCGGCACTTCGCCGGGGAGGCCGGCGCCGCTCGGCGAGAATGGCCGGAACGAGACGATGACCAGCGTGAACATGATGGTCGCGGCGACGGTCGCGACCTGCGCCAGCGTCCGGTCCGCGACGGCGAACTCAGTTCTTCTCAGGCTGCCGGTATTGCTCATTCATATATCCGAACTCGGCAAGCACGCGGCCGAGCGCGACATGGACGGGATAGATGCCGATCGCGAACGAGCCGCTCTGGATGATACGCAGCGCCGCGCGAAAGGGCGATGCGGCGAGCAAAGCGAGGCTTTTGGCAAAAACGCGCAGCGTGCCGAGCGGTGAGCCGGCGCGCTTCTTCTTCTCGACCAGCGTCGAGATGACGCCGTTGCGCAGACTGCGCGCGCGAATCCAGTCCAGTTCCAGCCGGCGCGACGGCACGGTTTCGCGCACCGGCGCCTCGGCGCACCAGGCAAGCGTGAAACCGGCCTGCGCCGCACGACTCAGGAAATCGGAATCGCCGCCGCCCATGAAGTTGAAGCGCAGGTCGAGGAAGGGCGGCCCCATGCGGTTCAGGACGTGGCGGGCGATCAGCAGATTGCCGGACGAATAGAGCGCGGGAACCGGACCGCTGGTCTGATAGGGCAGCGCGAAGACGGGGTGCGCGGTGAGCCTGTGGCCGGCGGCTTCGCCGAAGAGCGGTATCTGGGGGCCGCCGACGATGTCGGCGCCAAACGTCTCGCTGGCAGTGCACATCCTCTCCAGCCAGTCCGGATCGGCGAGTTCGTCATCGTCGATGACGAGCAGGTAGCGGAAGTGCGGGAATTGAATGAGCGCCGTTTCCCAGCCAGCATTGTAGGCGCTGCAATTGCCGCGTTCATGCGCAATAATCACCAGGCCGGTCGCCTCGCCCTGGTCGAACAGGGGTGCTGCCGCGGCGGCACCCTCGCGGCGCTCAGCGTCATTTTCCATCACGATCACCGCAAAGCTGCGCTGCGTGCGCTGGGCGCCGAGAGAACGGAGCGTGTCGAGAATCTGGTTGGGGCGGCGGAAGGTCGGCACGGTAACCACGACTTCAATCGCCTCGGGCGCGAGGCCGGGAGACCGTGAGACCACGGAAATCGAGGAAGGAGCGGGAATCATCAGGCGCGCCGCCGTAAAAGCCTGCCCGACCTAGCGCATGGCTTCGTTTAGGTTTCGTTAATCACCTTGGGCGGTTCGCTTCCGGCGAGCGTCGAAGACAACTGCGGATTGCGGTAGATCGCCGTCACTTAATCAAGCTTTTATCGGGGTCTGTTATCGCTTTCGGTAACAGGACAGGCAGAATGCATCTGGTTTTCGCGACATCGCTCGTACCGGACGGAGAGCCGGCGACCGGCTATGAGATAGCCAACGCCGTGATTCTGGACGCGCTGAAACGGGCCGGTGTGCGCGTCACGGTGCTGGGTTTCACCTGGCCCGGCAAACAGGCTGCCGATCCCGAAAACACCATCGTGCTTGGCGAGCTCGACGTGCGTACCGAGACGGCGTCTTCACTACAGAAGTTGAAGTGGCTGGCGAAGGCGGTGAGCGAGGGGCTGACATTCTCGTCGGTGAAGCTGCGCGCAGCGCCCTTGCAGGCGATCCGGCAGGAACTGGCCAAGATTGGGCCGTTCGACGGGTTTGTGATCAACGCAGTGCAATTCGCCGGCGCGTTCGAGGCGCTGTTCGACAAGCCGTCCATCTTCGTCGCGCACAATGTGGAGTTCCGCTCGGCCGAAGAGAATGCGGCCGCCGCCGACTCGGCTTTCCAGCGGTCGCTCTATCTGCGCGAGGCGCGCCTCCTGAAGGGGCTCGAGGCGCGGCTGTGCCGCAAGGCGCGGTTTGTCTTCACGCTGGCCGAAGGCGATCGCGTCGCGCTCCGCGTCGAGGGTGACACGAGGTCGGCGGTGCTGCCGCTGGTCACCCGGACGGCGCCGCCGTCGGCGCCGTCACCGCGCGCGATCGAATGCGATGCCGCGCTGATCGGCACATGGACCTGGCAGCCGAACCGCATCGGCCTCGACTGGTTCCTGGGCGCGGTCGTGCCGTACCTGCCCAAGAGCTTCCGCATCAGGATCGCGGGACGTGTGCCGGCCGGCGTGACGTCGGACCATCCAGGCGTCGAGTTCGTCGGGCGGGTGCCGGACGCGAACGAATTCGTACGCGGCGGCGCAGTCGTGCCACTGATCAGCCGCGCTGGAACCGGCGTGCAGTTGAAGACGATCGAGACGTTCGAGAACGGGTTGCCGTCGGTCGCGACGACGCGCTCGCTGCGCGGCATCGAGTACAAGCCTGAGAATTGCACCGTGACCGACGATCCGCAGGAATTTGCCGAGGCGCTGGTGCGTTACGCATCCGAAAGAGTGGCGGATGTTGATGGGCGGGCTTTCCATCACGCACAAATCGAGGCGCTCGACCGGCAGATCCGCAAGGGTCTCGATGCGCTTGGGTTTCAGGCCGAGAAGGCCTACGCATGAACATGCATAACATCCAGCCTCCGGCGGGTCTGCCGCAATCGCGCAACATCCTCGGCATCGCGGTGGCGACACTCGGCTGGGATGCAGCGCTCGATCTGCTCGGACGCCTGCTCGCTGAAAAACGCTTCACCAAGGTGAGCTTCCTCAACGCGCACAATGCCAACATCGCCTGCACCGATGCCGAGTTCGCGCGTGCCCTCGACGATTTCCTCGTGCTGCCGGACGGGATCGGCGTCGACATGGCGTCGAAGCTGCTCTACGGCGAGCCGTTTCCGGCCAATCTGAACGGCACCGATTTCATTCCGGCGCTGCTGGTCGCGGAAAAGCGCCCGCTCACCATTGGCCTGCTTGGCGCCAAACGCGTCAACGCCGAGCGCGCCGCGGCGAAGCTGACCGAGCTTGCGCCGCAGCACCGTTTCGAGGTGATCCACGACGGCTACTTCTCCGCGGTAGAGGAACCGCACATCCTGAAGCGTATCACGGCTTTGAAACCCGACATCGTGCTGGTCGCGATGGGCGTGCCGCGGCAGGAACTGTGGATCGCGCGCAATCTCAATTCCGATTTCTGCACGCTGCCGGTCGCGGTCGGCGCGCTCCTCGACTTCATGAGCGGCTCGGTGCCGCGCGCCCCGCTGATCGTGCGCAAACTCAGGATGGAATGGGTTTTCCGCCTTGTGATCGAACCCGGCCGTCTCTGGCGGCGCTACATTCTGGGCAACCCGGTATTCCTCTGGCGCGTCTTTCGCCAGAAGCTGAGACTGTCGCGCGCTGAGAAGGCGAAGGCGTAGGCATGCCGGGGAAGCCAACATCTGCGCTGGTGACGGCGAGCTACGCGCCCGATTTCGAGCGCTGCCGGCTGCTCTGCGAGACGATCGACGAACACGTCACCGGTTTCGACAGGCACTACATTCTCGTGGCACACCACGATGTCGCGCTGTTCAGGAAATTAGAAACAGCGCGCCGGATCGTCATCGACGAGCGTGAGCTCCTGCCGTCCTGGCTGTGGTCGATGTCGGACCCGACGAGCTTCTTCAAACGCCGCGTCTGGTTCAGCACACGGACGCCGCCGCTACGCGGCTGGCACGTGCAGCAGTTGCGCCGGATCGGCATCGCCGCCAAGGCGAGCGAGGATGCGCTGGTCTACATCGACTCCGATGTAGTGTTCCTGAAACCGTTCGACTGCGGCGTGTTCTGGCGTGGCGGCGATTTGAGGCTCTTCCGCCGCGACGATGCGCTGACGGGGGACGTGCCGGACGATCATCTCATTTGGTCGCGCAACGCCGGCCGCGCGCTCGGGATCGATGCGCCCGAAATCTCGCCGCACGACTATATCGCGACACTGATCGCCTGGCGGCGCGACGCGGTGACGGCGATGTGCGCGCGGGTCGAAAAGGTGCATGGCCGGCATTGGGTCGAGGCCGTGGCGGCTGATCGCAAGTTCTCGGAGTGCATGCTCTATGGCCGCTTTGCCGACGAGATTTTGGACGGCCGTGGCCATTTCCATGATGGCCATGACTTGTGCCGCGTCCACTGGACGGGCACCGCGCTGAGCGATGCGGAGATCAGAGACTTCATCGACGGCATGACGCCGTCGCAGGTCGCGATCGGCATGCAGTCGTTCATCGGCACGGATTTGGGGCGGATCAGGCGGCTGCTCGCGGCCTGACCCGAATCTCTCGATACGCGCCTAGAAGGTTTTCGCCGGGCGCCGAAGCGCGATGTAGGTCAGCACGGCCGACGCGAGATAAAGCAGCGCAAACACCCAGTTCAGCGACAGTACGAGATCGGGTACGTCGAGTGTCCGGCCGAGTAGCCAGGTGAGCAGCGCCGCTTTCAATCCAGCCAGCAGCGCGAGGTTGACCGCGCGAACAAACGTCTGGCCGCGGGCGAAGAGAAGCTCGGCCTGGTATTCGACGAGATTGCGCAGGCCGGGAATGAAGAGCGCCAGGCCGATCAGCGGCGCGGCTTCGGCGACGTTGTCGCCGAGCAAGGTCGGGTAGACATAAAGGATCAGCGCGAGAGCGAGCAGCGCTATGGTCGAGACAATAAACACGCCCGCTTCGATGCCTGTTTTTACAGCCAGCCGCGACAGCATTTCAGGCGCCCGCATCAGCCGCTGAACCAGCATCATCGTAAAGGTGCGGATGGGGATGGCGGTCAAGTCCACCAGCCGCATGATGATGGCATAGATGCCGGCGAGTTTTGGGCCGCCGAGGGCAAGCACCAAGAGCTTGTCGAGTTCCATCTGGAGATAGAACAGAACCTCCGCGCCGGCGACGTAAAGCGAGTCCGGCAGACGCGCCCAATAGACGTGGATTTTCAGCTTCAGCGGCACGCGGGGGTAGCGGGGGTAGAAGAACGCGATGGCTATGATGAGCGCCGCCGCGTTGGCGGCGATGTAAAGCCACACCCAGACGGCAAGCGTGCGCTCCGGCATGAAGATGAACGCAACGGCAGCCGCAGCGCGCAGCACAGTGCCGAGGATCACCAGGATCGCGGCGCGGCCGAACCGGCCCATGCCATTGTTGACGATGACGGCGAGTTCGGTCGGCCGCCACAGCAGCGCTTCGGCGAAGACGACGGCGGCGAAGGCGCTTGCCGGCATCTCGCCAGCGAAGAAGATCGCGAAGGTCAGCCATGAGGCGATCGCCAGGACCGGCAGCGACAGGGCCGATAGGAACAGGAAGCCCGCGGTGAACACGCCGATCAGGCGCGGCCGGACCGTCGCGGCGCGATAGACCGCCGAGACGAAGCCGAAGGCCAGGATGCGCGACAGCATGACGCCGGCCGCCGAGGCGGTGGCGAACAGGCCGAACTCGGCAATAGTGAGGGCATTGGCCAGCGCGACAAAATAGAGCAGCGAGAAAACCAGCCGCCCGGCGGAGCCGCTGATGGCCGTCAGATACGCGCCGGCGAGCTCGCGGCGCTCCGACACGAACGTGTGAAGGCGCGCGAAACGGCGGGAATGCTGGGTTTCGCTGAACTCTGCCATGAGGCGCAAGTCTTACGCCGCATAGTTTAACGGCGGGTGTGACGCGACCGGGCAGAAAACAGGCCGTTTCGGTCGCAGGTTAACGTTTTGTTTCCCATGCCTGTTTAGCGTGGGTTAACGATTGGGCGTCCGAGTGCGCGGAACGCCCGCGAAGCATTGGAAAGCGATGTTCGACGCCGATTCCCCGGACGAGGAAAAGCCGCAGCGATCCCTTTTGTCGCTGGGTCCGTCGGCCGGTCGCCGCCCGGCGGGGCAGGGTTCATCGCTCTCCAGGGACATCGACGAAGATCTTGATCCCGCCGCGCTGCACAGGCTTGCGCGCTCGCGCCGCGAGGCAGCGCCGAACAAGCTGCTGGCCGCGCTGGCGACGAACGGAGAGGCGAGAGCCGAGGCGACTGCATCGACGCGGCGAGAGCCTGCGGCTGTTGCGGATGTGAAACCGGGGCTTGGCGAGCGGATCGCCGGGTGGTTCTCCGGGCGAACCGCAGCCGCGCCCGAGCCGGAACCGCGTCCGGCCGCCAGGGCGGCTACCGCCCGCGAGGCTTACCGACCGACGATCCGCCAGCCTGTGGAGCCTGCGGCGCGCCGCGCTGAAGCGGAGGCGCGGACTCATGCTACGGCAGACGCCGCGAACAATGGCGACCAGATCTGGCGACCGCTGATCGACCCGACCAAGGTGATCATGGGCGTCTTCAATTCGAAGGCGCTGATCGTGACGACGACGATCCTCGGCGCGCTGATCGCCGCAGCGCTCGCGCTGTCGACGCCGAAGAAATACGAGTCGGCCGCCGAACTGCTCGTCGATCCGCGCGACCTGCAGCTCGTCGATCGCAATCTGACCGAAGGCGGGCTTCCATCCGACGCGACGCTGGCGATCGTCGAAAACCAGGTGCGCGTGATTACGTCGGGCGCGGTGCTAAACGCGGTCGTGGAAAAGCTCAAGCTTTACGAAGACCCCGAGTTCAACGGCACGCGCGAGAGCTTTGGTATCAGGACGATCATCAGCGCGTTGCGTGCGCTGATCTCTTCGGGCGCTGGGGCGGGCGGCGGAGACGGCCGCCGCTATACGCTGGCGGTCGAAAATCTCGCCGAAGCTCTGTCGGTCGAGCGCGGCGGCAGGACATTCGTGGTCGTCATCGCGGCGAAGACGGAGGATCCGGAGAAGTCGGCGCTGATCGCCAACACGGTGACGGACGTCTTCCTAGAAACTTACGGAAAGCTTCAATCCGCGACGGCCGCGCGGGCTGCGGGCGAGCTGACCGCGCAACTCGACGATCTGCGAAAAGGCGTCGAGGACGCGGAGCGCAAGGTGGAGACCTTCAAGGCCGAGCACGATCTGATCGACGCGCAAGGGCGGCTGATCGGTGACGAGGAATTGCTGAAGCTCAACGACCAGCTCGCGACTGCGCGCGCTCGTACGATCGAGCTCAACGCGAAGGCCGCTTCAACGCGATCGGCCAATGTCGACGCGGCGATCGGCGGGGTGCTGCCGGAAGAGATCAGCTCCAACGTGATGGTCGAGCTCAGGTCGCAATATGCGTCGCTGAAACGCGAGGCGGACCGGCTTGGTGTCAATCTGGGACCGCGGCACCCGCAGCGGCAGGCAATCGACACCGAGCTTGCCGGGTTGCGCAACGAAATCGCCAACGAACTCCGCCGCATCGTCTCGTCGGTGCAGACGGAACTCAAGCGGGCGGTGCAGCTCGAGCAAGAGCTTGCCGCGCGGCTGGCGCAGCTCAAGGTCAGGCAAGGCGACGTCAGCGGCGATCTCGTCACGCTGCGCGAGCTGGAGCGTGAGGCGACAGCCAAGCGCGCCGTGTATGAGGCCTTCCTGCTGCGCGCACGCGAGACCGGCGAGCAGAAGAACATCAATACCGCGAATATGAGTGTAATCTCGCAGGCCTTCCCGCCGCTCGATCCGACCGGTCCGTCGCGTTCGGTCGTTGCGATCACCGGCGCGGTCTTGGGGTTCATCACCGGTCTGCTGCTTGGCGCGTTGAGAGGCGCGATGTCCAGCCTGCGTGGCACCTTGGCCGCGCGCCGCCAGCGCGGCGGTTCCAGTGCACGGATGGAAGGCGGCGCAGGCGAGTACGCGGCGGATGTGACTCCGGAACCCGCGGCGCCATCAGATGTTGAGCCATCGCCGCGCGAGGCGAAGCCGATCTTCAACCTGTTCCGTTCGCGCAAGCCGGCCGAGCCCGTCCCGGCCGAACCGAAACCGTCAGCAACGCCAGCCGCCGAGGCGCCGATGTACCATTATCCGCACCCGCTTGCCGTTCCGGCCCATCACCCTTACGCGCCGCAGACGCTCTACCCGCAGGCTCCCCAGCCGGTGTACCCGCCGATGCCGGTCTACGCACAGCCGGCATATCCGATGCCGCAGCCTTACATGCCAGTCGCGGCTCCGATGCCGGTTTATCCGCAGCCGGCCTATGCCGCCCCCGCCTATCCGTATCCGCCGCAGC
This sequence comes from Rhizobiaceae bacterium, assembly GCA_035503715.1. Classification (GTDB taxonomy): domain Bacteria; phylum Pseudomonadota; class Alphaproteobacteria; order Rhizobiales; family Rhizobiaceae; genus OAS926. The sequence goes on from DATJTE010000149.1 coordinate 14,845, forward strand.
CCGTGCAGCCGACGATATGGCAGCAGCCGCCCTATCCGCATCCGCAGGCCGCACCCGCGCAGCCGGCCGAGCCTCGTTATGCCGAGCCGATGCGACCGCGCACCGAGGTGGATGCCGTGCGGGACAGTTTGCGCGAGTTCCGCGACGCGGTCCGCGAGGTTTCCGAAGACCGCATCCGGCGCCGCTCGTACTGACCCGATTTCGGGTTTACGGCACCAGACGCCGCAAAGTCGGGATTGCGTGCCGCTTTTTTGGTGAATAAGCGCTCCGGAAGTTCGTGCTGGAGCGTTGAATGGCTGACATCATCGATGGCAAGGCGGTTGGCGACGATGTCGTCGCCACCGTGAAGCGGCTGACCGAAGAGCTGGTCGCCGGCGGCGGTCCGCAGCCCGGGCTTGCGGTGGTGATCGTCGGCGAGGACCCGGCCAGCCAGGTCTATGTCGCCTCGAAATCGAAGAAGGCCAAGGAGTGCGGTTTCCACTCCGTGCAGCACACGCTGCCTGCCAACACCAGCGAGGCCGATCTGCTGAAACTGATCGGCGAGCTGAATGCAGACCCGGCGATCCACGGCATCCTCGTGCAATTGCCGCTGCCCGGCCAGATCGATTCCGGCAAGATCATCCAGACCATCGCGCCGGAAAAGGACGTCGACGGCTTCCACTTCATGAATGTCGGCAAGCTCGGTACGGGCGAGGCCGATACGGCCTTCGTACCCTGCACGCCGGCGGGCTCGATGCTGCTGATCGAGCGCGTGCGCGGCCGCGATTTGTCGGGGTTGAACGCGGTGGTGATCGGCCGCTCGAATATCGTCGGCAAGCCGATGGCGAACCTGCTTCTGACGGCCAACTGCACGGTGACGATCGCGCACAGCCGCACCAAGGACCTGTCCGCCGTGGCGCGCGCCGCCGACATCCTGGTCGCCGCCGTCGGCCGGCCGGAAATGGTGAAGGGCGACTGGGTGAAGCCTGGCGCGACCGTCATCGACGTCGGCATCAACCGTATTCCCGCGCCGGAAAAGGGCGAGGGGAAGACGCGGATCGTCGGCGACGTAGCCTATGCGGAAGCGGCCAAGGTGGCTGGCGCGATCACGCCGGTTCCCGGCGGCGTTGGGCCGATGACCATCGCCATGCTGATGGCGAATACGCTCTCATCCGCCTACCTCTCGGCCGGCAAGCCGAGGCCCCGCTTCTAGATCAGGATTAACCAGCCCCCACCTCTGCGGCTATCCGCGCCAACATGCTTCCTGTAGAAACGCCGCTCATGTCCGACGCCGCTCCGAACGGCCGGCAGTTCGCGTTTCTGCTGGTCGACAAGTTTTCCATGTTCTCGCTCGCCGCCGCGATCGACACGTTTCGATCGGCGAACCGGCTGCTGGGCCGCGACTTCTATGGCTGGACGACGGTATCGGCCGACGGCGAGGCGGTGATCGCGTCCAACGGGCTGC
>DATJTE010000150.1:0-7433 GCA_035503715.1 Rhizobiaceae bacterium
GCGGTGGCGCGGAACGCGCCTGCCTTGACGGGCTGGTGACGGTCCGGCCGGCTTGCACCAAAGCGGTCATGGTTCAGCTTGTCTCGCGCGATAGCGTGAGCGGCAGGTCCAGCTCGACGCGATCATGCATCACCTTGGGCGTGATCCGGCCGCGCTCGCCGCGTTCGAGCCGGACCAGGCCGTAGCCCTCCATCGTGCGCAGCGTGCGCGACAGGTTGGACTTGGCTTTGCCGGTGATCCGCGCGAGCTCGTCGAGCGAGCCGGGCGCCTTCTCGGCGATGACGCGGAGCAGCTCGCGGTTGCCGGCCGACAGAACTTTGGCGAAGGACTCGGTCGAGGTGAACCAGACCTTGGGCTCGTCGGTCGCCACGCGACGCTCGCCGCGCGCCACGGCCATCGTGCGCGCCTTCATCTCCTCGTAGCTGGCGATGCCGACCTTCAAGGTGGTCATGGGATCACTCCTCTCTCGCGCAGCACCGTGTCCACCATCGTCCAGAAGTCAGCGAGCAACGTTGCCGCGTCCCGATACTCGTAGGGCCGGATGCTTCGCAGCCGGTGACGATGATCTTGCGGCTCACCGCGCCTTTGCCGCGCGACCGGATGGGCGTTGTCGAAGCCGACCAGTCGCTCGCCCTCCGGCCCATGCAGCGTGAGCGAGTAGTCGATGCCATGTGGCTTCTCCGACGACACCGGCACCCGCGTCACCACGAACCGGACCCAGTGGCCGCCCTCCGGGTCCACCACGAGAACCTGCCCGTCGAGGTCGAGAAGCACATCGAGGGTCGGGTCACGCGGCTCCGTCACGGCATATAGTTATCATACTGAAGCAACACAAGCAAGGGGGGCTTCGGGCGGCCTGGGGATAGGTGGATGGCGCTCGGGACATTGATATTGTTGGTGTTTCCAGCGGAAGCGCCAGCAAAGGGTATGCGGCGGGAGTCCAAAAATCTCAACCTTGTCAGAGACATCCGACCAACGGCCATCCAGCCTTTTCCCTTGCCGTCCCTCCCGTGGTCCCGTGATCCCCTCCCTGCCGTGGTTCGTGATCGGTATCCATCGCGCCGATCACACTGCATGAGAGTTCGCCAGAGAGCGCGAGGGGCCTGCACGGTTTCGAGCGTTGCATCTGTCAAACCGCGACTAGCTGGGCGCTTTCGTTGCTCCGAGCATCGTCCGCCCATATCATGGATTGAGCAGCAGCGCGTGATTTCGAGGAGCAAGGGGCGGCAGCATGACCGATGCGATCCTGTTCAGCGCGAGTCCAAGCATGGTCGATGTCGACGATGCCAGGGGACACCTCGAAGACCACAAGGAGCTGTACTGGACGGTTGGTTTTCCGATCGCCAAAGATCAGTTCTCATTCCCGATCTTCGGATACATCCATGTCGGAGGAGGACAGGTAGACTACCGTGCATTGGTGAATGACATCGTCCCATTTTCAGCCAGCCATTATGAAGATCCATCGCTGAAACCCGCGCCGTGGCGAGAAAGGTGGAAGAAGCAGCCGAATGAACGAGCGTGGAAGAACAACCTTGTCATGACCGAGATCGTCCCTTTTTCATTTGACACATACCAGTTTGAAAAATACGGCGGAGGACTGGTCACACATCCGCCGCAAGGGTACGTGCGCGTGATCCCGCCAAATCAGCCGCCGGAAACAGCTCCGGCGCAGCCATCGCGGATTTCCATCGCTGAAAAGAATCTGGAAGACTTCGTTGTGCAGCAGCTCGATGAAATTGAATCCGGACTCCACCTCGTGAGTCGGCAGTTGAGTACCCCGGCCGGCCGTCTCGATCTCTTTTGCCAGGATGTTCACGGTAATTACGTGGTCGTTGAACTGAAGAAGACGCAAGGCACGGATCAAGTGGTTGGTCAGATACTCCGATACATGGGCTGGGTGCGTGAGGAATATCCAGAAAACAAAGTCCGCGGCATCATTGTCGTTTCTAAGAAGGACGAGGCGTTACGTTACGCGCTCGCCGCCACGTCCGGCATCGAAGCGAAAGAATTCAAATTGTCGATCAAATAGAGGATGCGAGCGCAGTTGGGAAGCTGGTAAGCCACCCCGTCAGAGGGCTATGGCGTAGACATAGTGCTCATCATCGTCGGTCGCGGCCCGCCAAATCTGTCCCAGAGCACGCCAAGCTTTCCAGAGGCGACCCATAACCGCCCCGGTTCCGCGCGATGCTGCACCGGGCCGCAGGGCTTTGCAAAACGGACCGTCATAGACTAGTTATCTGACCAGTCTGATGCCTTGGAGAAGTCAATGCGAGCCTGGCCGGTTCAAGATGCAAAGGCACGCTTCAGTGAGATGCTCGAAACCTGCTTGAGGGAAGGCCCACAGGTCGTCACCAAACGGGGCGCCGAGGCTGCCGTTCTGGTGCCCGCGACCGATTGGCAAAGACTCAAGCGTGCAGCTAAGTCTACGCTGAAGGAACTGCTCTTGAGCGATCACGCAAGAGGAGATCTGAATGTTCCTCCGCGCGGGGGGAGGCACCGCCGCAAGGCCCGCAACCTCGTCTGATCATCATGTACCTCCTTGATACCAATATTATCTCGGAGTTGCGCCGGCCGCGTCCGCATGGCGCCGTCGTTGCCTGGCTCCGCAAGGTACGAAACGAGGATTTGCATCTCTCCGCGGTGACGATCGGCGAGATTCAGTCGGGCATAGAAATCACCCGTGAACAAGATGAAGCCAAGGCGGTGGAAATCGAGGAGTGGCTAGAGCAGGTTGCGGAGACCTACAACGTCATAAGCATGGATGCACAAGCCTTTCGGTCATGGGCACGCCTCATGCATCGCAGGACGGATGACCTCATCGAGGACGCCATGATCGCGGCTACGGCCGCAGTTCACAACCTGACCGTGGTGACTCGCAATGTTCGAGACTTTGAAGATTTCGACGTTCCCACGCTGAACCCCTTTGACATGAAAGCCGGCTAACGGAGGGCTGTGGCGTAGACATAGTGCTCATCTTCGTCGGTCGTGGCCCGCCACCTCGCCGTCTGTCAATGCCCGCCCAAGTCTGCCATCGTTCAGATCGTCCTTGTGTTAGCAGCCGCCACCAGGCCCCTCGGCAACAAGTTGACACAGGCGCTTACCGCCATGAACCGTTTGCGATGGCATTTCAGCTGCGCGGCTGGTCGAGGGGGATCGCGGGCGGCGCACGGCCACGCTCGAGTTTGCGCGAGAGCGCGTCAAGGTAAACGTAGATGACTGGGGTGGTATAGAGCGTCAGCCACTGCGAGACGAGCAATCCGCCGACAATCGCCACGCCCAGCGGACGGCGCAATTCCGATCCGGCGCCGGTTTCGAGCGCCAGCGGCAAGCCGGCGATCAGCGCGCAGAAGGTCGTCATCATGATCGGACGGAAGCGCAAAAGACAGGCCTGGCGGATCGCCTCCTCGGACGACTTGCCTTCGTTGCGTTCTGCCTCCAGCGCGAAATCGATCATCATGATCGCGTTCTTCTTGACAATGCCCATCAAGAGGATGATCCCGATGATCGCGATCAGCGTCAGTTCGTAGCCGAACAGCATCAGAATCAGCAGCGCGCCGACCCCGGCCGGCGGCAGCGACGACAGGATCGTGATCGGGTGGATGAAGCTCTCGTAGAGCACGCCCATGATCACGTAGATCGCGGCGATCGCGGCCAGGATTAACAGCGGCACCGTCGTCAGCGACTGTTGGTAGGCCTGCGCGGTGCCTTCGAAGGCGCCGTAGAGCGTTGCCGGCACGCGGGCCTTCGTGCGCAGCGCGTCGATCGCGCTGACCGCCTGGCTCAGCGCCGCGCCTGGCGCGAGATTGAATGACAGCGTCACCGACGGGAACAACCCCTGGTGGTTGACCGTCAAGGGCTCGGCTTCGGTGACGAAATGCGCCACGGCCGACAACGGCACCTCTGCCCCGGTGCTGCTCTGCATGTAGATGTCCGCGAGGTCGCCGGGCTGCGACAAGAAACGCGGCTCGACTTCGAGAATGACCTTTGATTGGAAAGTCGGCGAATAAATCGTCTGCACCTGCGCCTGCCCAAACGCGTCGTCGAGCGCCGTATCGACGTCCGACATCGTCAGACCGAGCTGGGAGGCGGTGTTGCGATCGACGACAACCGACAAATTCGGCGAGGCGACCTGCAGGTCCGACGCGACATCCGTCAATATTTTTGATTTCTGCATGTCGGCGAGCAGGATCGGCGCCCAGTGATCGAGTTCGGTCGTGTTGGCGTCGGTCAGCGTATACTGGTACTGCGCCTGCTCCAGCCGGCCGCCGATGTTGATGTCCTGCCCGGCCTGCATGAAGACCTTGGCGCCGATCACGGCATTGAACCGCGGCCGCAGCCGCGCCATGACCTGCTCCACCGACGCCCGCTCGGCGAAGGGCTTCAGCTGCACGAAGACGCGTGCCGTGCTCTCGCTCGCGTTGGCGCCCGTCGCTCCGGCAAACCCGACCACGCCCGACACCGCCGGGTCGCTTTGGAGGATGCGTGCAACCTGGTTCTCGATCCTGCCCATCGCGGCGAACGAGGCGTCCTGCCGCGTCTGCACAGCACAAAAGATGAATCCGGTATCTTCTTCCGGCAGAAACCCCTTGGGGATGATGATGTAGAGCACCACGGTCAAAACCATCAACCCGAGCGTCAGGATCAGCATCGGCAGACGGTGACGAAGCGCCCAACCGAGGCCGCGGTCGTAGGCATCGCGAGCCCGCTCAAAGCCGCGCTCGACGCGGCCCGGCGGCTTCTTTTTCGCCGGATCCTCCTGTTTCAGAAACTGCGCGCACATCATCGGCGTCAGGGTCAACGACACCAGCGCCGAGAACAGCAGCGTAATCGTTACCGTCATCGCGAATTCGTGGAACAGCAGGCCGACCACGCCGCTCATGAACAGCAGCGGGATGAACACCGCGATCAGCGACAACGTCATCGACACGATCGTAAAGCCGATCTGCGCCGAGCCCTTGAGCGCCGACTGAAGCGGCGCGTCGCCCGCCTCGATGTAGCGCACGATGTTCTCGATCATGACGATCGCATCATCGACCAGAAAGCCGACCGAGATCGTCAGCGCCATCAGCGACAGGTTGTCGACGCTATAGTCCAGGAAATACATGCCGGCGAAGGTCGCGACGATAACCAGCGGCAGCGTGATACTCGGGATGACCGTTGCCCAGAAATTGTGCAGGAAGGCGGCAATGACGACGACCACGAGGCCGATCGTCAGGATCAAGGTAAACTCGACGTCGGAGACCGAGGCGCGGATGTCGACCGACCGATCACTGACGAGATTGACTTTCACCGAACGGGGGATCGACGCGAGCAGCCGCGGCATCCTTGCCTGGATTTGATCGACCACCTTCAGAGTGTTCGCTCCCGGCGTCGTTTCGATCAGCAGCAGCTCGCTGGGCGTCGTGCCGAACCAGCTGCCGGTCCGCGGGCTGACCGACGAGTTGATGACTTTCGCGATGTCCCGCAATTCGACCGGCGCGCCATTCTGGTAAGCGACGATGACGTGCTGGAATTGCGCGGCGTTGAACAGCTGATCGTTGGTATCGAGCGGGTATTCAGTTTCGGGGCCTTCAAGGTTGCCCTTCGCCGAATCGAGCGTCGCGCTCGACAGCGCGGTGCTGACCTGCGCGAGGCTGAGGCCGCGCGCGGCGAGCGCCTGCGGATCGACCTCGACATGTACGGCCGGCTGTTGCTGGCCGGCGATGATGACCTGTCCGACACCGGCCACCGTCGAGAGCTGCTCCGCCAGCATGACGTTGGAATATTCGTCGACCTGATAGAGCGGCATTGCCGCCGAATGGATCGCATAGATCAGCACCGGCCGTGCCGCCGGGTTGGTCTCGCGGTAGGTCGGCGGCGTCGGCAGGTTTTTCGGCAGCAGGCCGCCTGCCTCGTTGATCGCGGTCTGCACGAGCTGCGCGTCGGCGTTGATGTCGCTGCCGAGCTCGAACTGCAGTGTGATCGAGGTCGAACCGAGACCGCTCGAGGACGACATGAACGACAGCGCCGGGATCGCGGTAAACTCCTCTTCGAGCGGCGTCGCGACCGTGTCGGCCATCGTCTGCGGGCTGGCGCCGGGCAACTGCGCCGACACCGAGATCGTCGGGAATTCCACGTTCGGCAGCGCCGCGACCGGCAGCAGCTGAAAGCAGATGATGCCGAAGCCGAGCAGCGCCGCCATCAACAGCGCCGTCGCGATTGGCCGCCGGATAAACGGCTCCGAGATGCTCATCGCGGGATCAGGAGCCTTGGCTATTCATCAGCCCGCCGGTGGCGCGGACCGCGTGGCACTCTGCGCGGGGACGCTCACGACGGTGCCATCGTCGAGGCGGTATTGCCCGGCGGTAACCACCTTCTGCCCCGATTGCAGTCCTTTGCCGATGACCGCCACGTTGTCCTGGGTCGCGGTTACCACGACATCGACGCGGCTCACCTTGTTCCCGGCGCCGACAACGTAGACATAGGGGCCGCTTGGACCGGTCATGACGGCGGTGGACGGAACGGTAAGCGCGTTTTGGCGCATGAACTCGATCAGCCGCACCGCGACGAACTGGTTCGGCCACAGCTGCTCGCGCCGATTGGCGAAAGTCGCCTCCAGCATGACGGTCCCGGTCGCCGAATTGACCTGGTTGTTGATCAGCGTCAGCTTGCCGGTGGCGATGAGCTTGCCAGCCTGGGAATAGGCCTCGACCGTCAGCGGGCCTTTTGCCGCGTTCTCGCGGATCGTGCCGAGATCGGACTCCGGGACGCTGAAGCTGACAAAAATGGGATGCATCTGGGTGATCGTCACGAGCGGCGTTACCCCGCCCCCACCTGCGCTCGTCGCGCCGCTCCCCGAGGTCGCGGAACCGCTCGCCGGCTGCACACCGGTTGACTGGGAGCTGCTGGCCGCCTGTACGTAGTTGCCCAGATCGATCTGCAGCGCGCCGGTGCGCCCCGCTACAGGCGCCTCGATCTGGCAATATGAAAGATTGAGGGCGGCGGCCGCGACATTGCCCTGGTCAAGCTCTGCCGTGCCCATGTCCTGGGCAACGACTTGGGCCTGATCCTGCTCGGTCTGCTTGGCGATCGAATTTTGCGCGAGCAGGTTTTGATAGCGAGCGAGGTCCGTTTTTGCTTCGGCCAGCGCCGCCTGATCGCGCGCCAACTGGCCTTGAGCCTGGGTCAGCGCCGCCTGGTAGGGTCGCGGGTCGATCTCGAACAGTTTCTGCCCGGCAGTAACCTCGTCTCCCTGTTTGAAATAGACTTTGGTGATGCGGCCGTCGACCCGCGGCATCACGTTGACGGTATCGACCGATAGTACCGTACCGAGCGCCGGCACGAGCACCGGGACATTCTGCAAGGTGACGACCGCGGCCTCGACCGGAACCGCAGGTGCGGCCGCCGCGGGCGGATTGTCCGCCGCTGCGCGCTGGGTCGCCCGCCAGCCCGCC